>JAKMFM010000146.1 GCA_022425445.1 Planktomarina sp. | reverse complement strand
CTCAACACATCTTGCCAGCCTGCCCCTTTTCAGCTGTCATGACGACATGCAAATATTCAAACAATCACCAACAAATCCCAGCTTTGTGCAAAATCCCTATCCGGCCTATGACCGCGCACGCGCCATGGGAGATCTGGTTTGGTGGGACGATTATCAGATGCCCGCGGCCGTCACCTACCGGGCGGTGCGCGGCCTGTTGACCAACCGTAAGTTTGGACGCGAGGCCCTAACGCCACCGCAATGCCCTGCCCATCTTGCCGACTGGCAAGCCAATGAGAGCCACTCGATGCTTGAGCTTGAGCCGCCGCGCCACAGCCGATTGCGCGGCTTGGTTTTACGCGCCTTTACCAGCAAAAAAGTGGCTGCCATGACACCAGAGATCATAGATACCTGCCACAGGTTAATCGATGCTTTTCCCACGCAACCTTTTGACTTTCTCAACGCCTTCGCACGTCCTCTGCCTGTGCATATCATCGCCAAGCTTTTAGGCGTGCCCACCGATCGCAGCGCAGATCTGCTCAACTGGTCCAATGCCATGGTCGCAATGTATCAATCGAACCACAGCTATGAGACGCAGGTCGCAGCCAACCAGGCGACGCTGGAGTTTACCGCCTTCCTCGACAGCTACATCGCCCATCGGCGCAGCGCGCCACGCGATGATCTGTTGTCCGATCTTATTGCCGCAGAAGAAGCGGGCGAAAAACTCACCGGCCCAGAGTTGATCTCAACCTGTATATTGCTGCTCAACGCCGGCCATGAGGCCACGGTGCATACGCTGGGCAATGCGCTCAAAACGCTTCTGCCAAGCCCCTATCGTGAAGTGACACCGCAATTGATCGAAGAAGTCTTGCGCTTCGACCCACCTTTGCATCTCTTCACCCGATTTGCTTATGAAGACACCCGGTGCTTTGGCTTTGACATTCACAAGGGTCAAGAGGTGGCATGCCTCTTGGCCGCGGCCAATCGTGATCCGGCCTTTGTCGAAACCCCCCATGTGTTCGATCCGCACCGCAAGACCGCCGCGCATCAATCCTTCGGTGCGGGCTTGCATTTTTGCGTTGGCGCGCCGCTTGCCCGGTTGGAAATTTCGCTCGGTTTGCAGGTGCTGTTCGAGCGTTGCCCAAATTTGCACATCAGCCAAACGCCAACTTATGCCAATAGTTACCATTTCCATGGGCTCGATGCGCTCATGGTGCAGCGTTAGGGCCGAGTGGCGCCGCCGCGGGGTTGACCTTTTGCCTTGCGCTGGTTTTATGCGCTCAAAGCGGAGCCCCTCATGACCAAAGAACGCCTATATGTCTATGATACCACCCTTAGGGACGGGCAGCAGACGCAGGGGGTGCAATTTTCACTCGCGGAAAAACAGCAAATTGCGGCGACCTTAGACACGCTTGGTGTTGATTATATAGAAGGTGGGTGGCCCGGTGCCAATCCAGTCGACAGCGCTTGGTTCGACAGTCAGCCCAATCTCCGCGCCACCTTCACAGCCTTTGGCATGACCAAACGCGCCGGGCATTCGGCCGAAAATGACACAGCCCTCAACGCTGTGGTCAATGCCAACACATCCGCGGTCTGCCTTGTCGGTAAAACCCATGATTTTCATGTCGAAACCGCGCTTGGAATCTCCTTAAATGAAAATATTGAAAATATCACCCGCTCAATTGAGCACCTCGTCAGCCAGGGTCGGGAGGCCCTTTTTGATGCAGAGCATTTCTTTGACGGTTACAAGGCCAACCCCGACTATGCACGCGCCTGCATCCAAGCTGCCTTTGCAGCAGGCGCACGCTGGATCGTCCTTTGCGACACCAATGGCGGCGCCTTGCCGTCTGAGGTTGGACAAATCGTGAAGGACGTCATTGCCGCAGGACTGCCGGGGGATCATTTGGGCATTCACGCCCATAACGATACGGAAAACGCGGTCGCCAATACTCTGGCTTCGATAGATGCCGGGGCACGGCAAATTCAAGGAACGTTGAACGGGTTGGGCGAGCGCTGCGGCAATGCAAACCTCACCTCGCTTTTGGCAATCCTCAAGTTGAAAGAGCCCTATCGATCCAACTATGAGATCGGCATCACCGATGACGCTTTGCGAGACTTGAAACGCGCCTCGCGGGTGCTCGACGATATTCTCAACC
>JAKMFM010000138.1 GCA_022425445.1 Planktomarina sp. | reverse complement strand
TGAAGGCGCCCAGCATGCGCGGCGCTTCCTCTGAGCCAGACGACCGGCGCAGCAAATCGTCCGCCTCCTCGCGCCCGTCTTTGCCGAAATATTTTTGCAAAAGATAGACCATCGCCCAGAGATGACGACCCTCTTCCACATTCACTTGAAACAGGTTGCGCATGTCATAAAGCGAGGGGGCTGTTAGGCCGAGAAACCGTTGCTGTTCGACAGATCCCGGCTCCGTATCACCTTGGATGACGATCAAACGCTTGAGCATATTGCGATACTCTCCAGGCACCTCTTGCCAAGCCGGTTGCCCGGCGTGCTCACCCATCGGGATCACACGATCCTCCGCTTGCGGCGCTAAGAGCACACCCCAGCGGTATTCTGGCATTTTGACGTAATCGAATTTGGCCCAGCCTTTTGGATCCACGCTGACCGCCGTGCGCAGATACACCATGCTGTTTTGAAAGTTTTGCGGGATGAGATCATTCCACCAATTGATATAGCCCGGATGCCATTTCTCCAGCGCTTTTAGAACTTTGCGATCCTCAGACAGGCCCACGTTGTTGGGTATCATCGTGTCATAGTTGACGTTAATTAGATCCAGCATTTCTATCTCCTGTTGATCAAACCCAGCAGTAGCGCATAGCCCTACGGTGAGAATTCATGGGCGTTTAGACCCGTTCCATATCAAAATTTCCGCGCAAGCCCGTGCCATACCGTTGCAAAGCGCCCTCTTGGCCTACCGCATTTGGACGATTGAAGATCCAATTTTGCCAAGCCGTCAGCCGACCAAAAATGCGTGTTTCCATGGTCTCTGGACCGGCAAATCGCAAATTGGCCTCCATCCCCGTCATAGCATCAGGTGAAAAACTGGCGCGTTCTTCCATGAAAATGCGCAGCTCATCGTCCCAATCAATGTCATCAAGGATCATTGTCACCAGGCCTAAGGCATCGGCCTGCACCGCGGCGAGCGGCACTCCAATCATGGCCTGTGCTTGCTCTACACGCTCAGGCTCTCCCAGAAACCGTGTTTGCAACCTGGTCAAATCATTGCCCATGGGGACCGAGCCGAAATTCATGACCGATAGGCATATTTCAGCCTCGGGACGTTCATAGTCTTCGAACTCCCCCTCCATCATGTAGGTGCGATCTACAGCAAAGAGTATTTCCGACAAAAGCCCCACAAAACACGAACCATTTTCCACAAAGGCCGCCAATGATCGGGAGGTCACATCGATCCGCTTAAGCGTACGCTTCCAGTAATGACGCATTTCAACCGCCAGCCAGTGATCGCTCTTCGCAATCACCGCCTCATGTGCCAGAAACGCCGCGCCATCGCCTTGGGATTTAAACACCCAAAGCCCCAGATCCATCTCATTAAACCGCAGATGCAAAATCGCATCCTCAAGCTCGCGGCAGAGCTTCAATATATAGGCCTGATCGCCCTGCGCTTGCAGCTCAGCCATATCGGTTGGCGCGGGGGCTGTCGGGCCTTTGAGTGTGATCTCCGCCCGGCGATGCGGGCGGTCCAAAGTCACTTCAATATGTTCATAAACCATACGGTCATCGGTGATCTGCCGCTCAATCGCACCCAGTGAAAATCCCGCAGATGCTTTGGCTTTGCCCGACGCGGCGGCAAATTCTGAGGCGCGCTCCTGAACGGTTTGGTCAAATTTAGAATTGGCAATGACCTCATCAACCAAACGCCAGTCTTTGGCGCGCTTGCCCTTCACACCCTCTTCGATCGAACAAAAAATATCCGCCAAATCACGGCGCATTTTGCGCTTGTCGGTAATGCGGGTCAGACCGCCCGTGCCTGGCAAAACTGCCAGCAAGGGCACTTCGGGCAATCCGACGGCCGAACTGCTGTCGTCGGTTAGCATAATATAGTTACACGCCAGTGCCAGCTCATAGCCCCCACCAGCACAGGCCCCTTTGATCGCTGCAATATATTTTTGGCCACTATCGGCCTCGGCCGCCTCATATGCGTTGCGTGTTTCATTGGTGAATTTACAGAAATTGACTTTGTGGCTGTGGGTCGCTCCACCGAGCATGCGAATATTTGCTCCGGCGCAAAAGACTTTTTCTTTGCCCGATTGCATCACCACAACCTTCACCTCAGGGCGTTCAAACCGCATCCGCTGGACAATGTCATTCAGCTCGATATCCACCCCGAGATCATAGGAATTCAATTTAAGCTCATAGCCTTCAAATAATCCGGCCGTCTCATCTACATCCATGATCAAATTGGCAACAGCCCCATGGTAGGTCACGCGCCAATGGCGGTATTGAGCCGGATCAATCCGAAAATCGATGATTTGGGTCATGCGCTACACCCTTTTGTGGTTTGCAATGAGGTTAAAACGGAGGTCGGGTCAGGTAAACGATATTATGCATAATAGAACACAATTTTATATATTTAAATTCAATTTATTAAAAGAAATCAATTTTATTGATTGTAATTTATGCACTATAATACACCATCAACATGAGATTCCACAGCCTCCAAACATTCGACAATCTGAGAAATTTCTTGGCCCATGAGCCGCGTTGCGGTCAACGTTGTCAATAAATCGCGCACCATAATGCACAGACGTTTCGCGGCCTTAGGTCGTTGCATCTTGATCTTAAGCTGCGCATTGGCGAGCTGGATTAAGGCCTGAAGAAACCGGCGATCATCGCTCCCCTCCTCCAGTGCCATCCAGACCGGCTCAAAAAGTTCATGAGCTTCCCAAAAATATCCGGACCGAAAGTAGTATAGTCCGGTGCAAAAGGCCTCGCTTTGCGCCAATTGCGCGGAGCTCATGTGCTGGCCTGCTGTCGCGCATATGGGGGCGAACCGCCCCTCAGCATGGCGTGGCGTCTGTCCTGGAACATAGGCATATTCCGGCAGGTCTCGGTCCGCTCGAGTCAAGATCCAGCACCTGGTCGGACCACGTCAGGCTCCACATCAGCACAAAACCGCGTTAGCTCGGTCAAAACCCGATCTGTCCGCTCATAGCAGGGATCATGCCCGCAATCGGGCAGAACAACTAGCCGAGTTGACTTGGGGCAACGGCGTTCAATTTCATCGATTTGGGCCAATGTGCCATATTGGTCCTCTTGCCCTTGAATGGCCAAAACTGGCACGCCTATCTCTTCAAGCACGTCTGAAACATTCCAATCTTTAAACTCTGGATGCAGCCAAGTGTCATTCCAGCCGCGAAAACAATTGTCGGGATCCCGGTGATATTTCGCCAATCGAGACCGCAAGTCTGCGCTTTCAAATGCCTGTTTCGCCCGCGCAATTTCCGTCAGACCAATCTCTTCAGTGAAAAAATGCGGCGCGATGGTCACAAGGCCGCGCAGCCGCGGATCATGCACTGTTCCCGCATAAATCGCAGCAATCGTGGCCCCGTCACTGTGGCCGATCAACAGGCCGCGTTCAAATCCAATGGAGTGCAAAACTTCAGGCTATACCACGCGCGCCTCGTGGGACATATAATCCAATGGGCGCGGCAAAGCAGCCGGCTCAGAGCCTCCATAGCCCGCCCGAGAGTAGGTACAG
>JAKMFM010000123.1 GCA_022425445.1 Planktomarina sp. | reverse complement strand
GAGCATTCACGTGACCTCAGCCCGTGGACGACTGACCAAAGATGGTATCCGAATTTATGAACCCGGTGACTTTGCGGGCATGAAAGAAGCTGGCCGGGTCGCTGCGACCATTTTGGATGACATAATTCCCTATATCACCGTTGGGCAAACCACAGTTGAGATTGATCGGGTGATTACCGACATGGTGTCCGCACATGGGGCGATCTCTGCTACGATTGGGTATAAAGGCTATCTGCACGCCAGCTGTATTTCGGTCAATCATGTGGTCTGCCACGGCATTCCGGGAAACAAGCGCATAAAAGATGGCGATATTCTGAATATTGATGTGACTGTGATAGTTGATGGTTGGTATGGGGACACCAGCCGCATGTATTTAGCTGGAACATTGCCGCGCAAATCTGAACGGTTGATTCAAGTGACCCATGACGCTTTGTTCAAAGGGATTGCCGCGGTCAAACCGGGCAATACGTTTGGCGATATTGGTCACGCTATTCAAACCTATGTGGAAGCGCATCGCATGAGCGTGGTCAAAGATTTCTGTGGTCACGGCCTGGGGCAAGTGTTTCACGCGCCGCCCAATGTATTGCATTATGGCCGTGCCGGCACAGGCCCTGTTCTGGAAGAGGGCATGTTCTTTACCATCGAGCCTATGGTCAATCTGGGGCGGCCTGAAACCAAAGTTCTGGCTGATGATTGGACTGCTGTGACCCGTGATAAATCCTTATCTGCGCAATTTGAGCATTCGGTGGGCGTGACTGAGACAGGTGTGGAGATTTTTACACTGTCGCCAAAGGGTCTATTTCACCCAACCTATGGCTAGGTCTCCACAGGAAAGACCTATGGTTCACAGAACATTACAGCAGATATTCTTCGTCCGATGGTGACGCTGGGCCGCGCCTGCCCAGGGCAAACGCGGCCCTCGGTTGAGTGCCGAAATCGGTTTATGCGCAGGCCTTTCAGCGATTCCCCGATCTAGGCATATATCCGAAAGCTTAGTTTCCTAGGCGGCGCCGTGGTTTTGCGTTGCCGCCCATGTTTGGCTTGCCGCCGCGTCCTTTGGGCTTACCGGCAAATTTGGCAGCTGACGGGCCGCGTTGCGGTCGGGCGCCATGGCCCATTGGCCCCTGTGCCTGGTCCGACGATTGTCCTTTTGACTTGCGGCTTTTGGGTTTTGGCGCCTGCAGGGCTGGACCATCATTTGTGGGACCCCAACGGCCTTCGGGCGCGGGTTTGGCCTTAGCGCGTGCCGTATGGGCCTTTGGAGCGCCGCCACGCCCGCCACGGGGCTGCTCCTTGTCCCACTTGTCTTCGTGCCGCCGTCCGCCGCCGCCGCCACGTCCGCTGGGTTGTTTGCGCTTCGGTTTGCGGGTGTCCACGCCGGGCACCAGATCCCAACGCCGACCGGAGGCAATTGGTATTTCCATTTTCAAAACTTTTTCAACATCCTTCAATTCGCCCATCTCATCGGGCGCCACAAATGCAATCGCCCGACCATCGCGGCCAGCGCGCGCGGTGCGGCCAATGCGATGCACGTAGTTTTCTGGCACATTGGGCAGATCGTAATTGTATACGAAACGTACATCAGGAATGTCGAGGCCACGGGCCGCAACATCGGTTGCGACCAACACTTTGATTGTTCCACCCCGCAGCGCATCAATGGCGCGCTGTCTTTGGCCTTGGGATTTGTTGCCATGCACCGAATCGGTGGCATAGCCCGCTTTGCTCAAAGTCTTCATCAGACGCTCAGAGCCGTGTTTGGTTCGGGCAAAAACGATGGCAGCATCGCCGCGATGTCCGGCGAGTTTCTCAATCAAAAAATCGGTCTTTGCTGCCCCTGCCACGAAATGCACCTCTTGGGTAATTTTGTCAGCCACCTCGCCGGGGCGGGAGACCGCCACGCGTTCTGGGTTTTTCAAATAGGTCGAGGCCAGTTCGTTCATATGTTTCGGCATTGTGGCCGAGAACAACATGGTTTGACGTTCTGCGGCCAGTAACGGTGCGATTTGGCGCAGCGCATGGATGAAACCAAGATCCAGCATTTGATCGGCCTCATCCAAGATCAAAAATTGCGTCTCGGACAGGTCAACCGCCTTGCGTTCGATCAGGTCAATAAGACGGCCGGGGGTGGCAATTAACAAATCGGTGCCACGGGCCAGACGGTTGACCTGCGCGCTGATCGACATGCCACCAACAACCAGGCCAACTTTGATATGCGTTCCTTGCGAATAGGCGGTGAGATTGTCTTTAATTTGTCCAGCCAATTCGCGCGTGGGTGCCAAAATCAAACCGCGCACGGTTTTTGGAGCTGGTTTTTTGCCAACCTTCAGCAGATGATTCATGAGCGGCAATCCAAAGGCGGCGGTTTTTCCGGTCCCGGTTTGCGCCAGCCCCATCACATCACGCCCCGCGAGGGCATGGGGGATGGCTTGGATTTGAATCGGAGTTGGATCAACAATACCTTGTTCTTGGAGTTGTTCCACAAGGCGGGGCATAAGGCCCAGTTCTTCAAACGTCATAATTTATCCCTTGCGCCAGACAGCGCAGTTGTAGCGGATCACTTCGATCATTTGGGCGGGATTGCCCTTTGACTGTAACACGCACCCCTCAGGACAGCCCCTAGGGTCGGTCAGTTCAAAGTGCTGCAGGTGCAGTCATAATTGCCAACCGGACCAGGGCGCAGCTAGGCCCAGATGCAGCGGAAGTCAATCCCGCAGGTGATATAACATTCCATGAAAAGACTTCTGCGTAATTCCCGATTCTGTGCGCTTGTGGCAAGTGCCAGCCCCTTGGCGGGTGTGCTGATCAATGTAAGTTATTGAAATATTGAAAGTAACAAGATCATTGTAACCGCTTCCCCAAAAGCCCTTCCTAGGTTTGGGCCGGCGCTTGGATAGGTTGCAGAAATGTCATCGTCGTTCCGCCAAATTTCCGGCTGTCGCGCAGGACAAATCCTTTGGGTGTCATGGCGCTGGCCTCTTCAAATATGATCCATGCATCGGCTGCAATCCAGCCATGGGTTAAAGCGCTGCTCAAGGCTTGATGTCCAAGGGATTTGCCATAGGGGGGATCTAAAAATATCAAATCACATGGGGCGCCAGGTGGCAATTTTGTAGCGTCTTGGGCCATGAGTTTACAGCGGTCTTGGGCGCGCATTTTTGCGATATTTTCGCCGATCAGCTTTTGCCCAACACGGCCGTTCTCCACAAAAGTGATATGCTGGGCACCCCGCGATAAGGCCTCCAAACCAAGCGCACCGGTCCCTGCAAAGAGGTCTAGGACCCTGAGATCTTGAAAATCGATCCAATTGCGCAAAACATTAAACAGAGACTCACGCACCCGGTCAGTGGTGGGGCGCAGATGTGCAGCGGGATCGCCCTTGCCAATTTCAGCCAAGCGCAACCCGCGGTTTTGACCGGCGATAATCCTCATCCGCGCAGCAGGGCTTTAAGGTCACTGCTAGGGTCTGCCACAAGGGTGGGATCGACGGTTTTGCCCGCCTCAATCAGGCGTTTGGCCACCATATAGGCCCGCGGATCATTCATCGCATCAACCGCTAACAATTGCCCGCCCTTGTAATACCAATGCGAGCGCCCCCCGTCTCCTTGTCTTGTGACAACCTTGTCGAAACCTTGATTGAGCCCAGAAATTTGCAATTTGACGTCATATTGATCTGACCAAAACCACGGAGTGGCATGATATTCTTTCGCCGCGCCCAGCATATTTGCCGCAACCACCTCGGCTTGATCGATGGCGTTGGGCACGCTCTCCAAGCGAATGCGCCCATCTTTGTAGGGGAAACTTGCACAATCGCCAGCGGCCCAAATGTTGGGCCCAGAGGTCTGACCCAAGGCATTTGTTTCAATTCCGTTATTGAGTGTCAGGCCAGCGGTTTCTGCCAGGCCCGTATTGGGTTGGATACCGACGCCAACCAGCGCAAAGTCAATATCTAGGGTCGTACCATTGCTGAGGGTCGCGCCAGAGACATGCTCTGCGCCAGTCAAACGCGTCAATCCGACTCCTTCAAGGAGCGTCACGCCATGGCTTAAATGTAGCTCGCGAAAATAATCTGAGGTCTTCGCGCAGGCCACCCGCTGCAAAATGCGGTCTGCCATTTCAACCAATGTGACCTTGAGGCCGCGTTTTGCCGCCACTGCCGCGGCCTCCAAACCGATATACCCTCCGCCGATAATCAATACATGCCCGCCGCGTTCAAAGGCCGGGCGCATGGCATCGATATCGGCCAGCCCACGCATCGCAAATACATTCTTTAATCTGCCACCAATCGCCTCGGGTAGCTGGCGTGGGGTCGAGCCGGTGGTCAAAGCCAGTTGATCATAGGGCACTGTTTCTGCACCCAAAGAAATCATCCCTGCCACCGGATCAATGGCGGTGACCTGCGTGCCCAGGCGCAGCTCAATGTTCTGATCGCGGTAAAGCTCCTCGGGTCGTAAGTAGAGGCGCTCCAGAGCCATTTCACCCGAAAGATAGGTCTTTGACAGGGGGGGGCGTTGGTAGGGCGCATAGGGCTCCTCGCCAATCAAAGTGATTGCGCCCGGGTAGTCCAAACTCCGCAATTTGATTGCTAGGGAGGATCCGGCTTGGCCTGCTCCGATAATAACAATTCCCGACATTGCGCGCGACCTCTGGTAAGTTGTTTCAAGTAATCTATAACTGAGGTCTCATGATTTTCAACCAACGAAGGAATACCAGAATGGCAATATCGCAAGGTGACAAACTGCCCGATGCAGTGCTGCGGCGGATGGGAGATGATGGGCCCGAAGAGACCACCATTGCGGCATTGACTGCAGGCCGAAAAATCATCTTGTTTGGCCTGCCTGGCGCCTTCACGCCGACGTGTTCATCGGCCCATGTTCCATCCTTTATCCGCACCAAAGATGCCTTCTTTGATAAGGCCATCGAAGAGATTATCTGCGTGTCCGTCAACGACGTGCATATCATGCGCCAATGGGGCGCTGCCACTGGGGCCACTGCCGCCGGTTTGAGCATGTGGGCCGATCCAGCCAGCGAATTTACCACGGCTATTGGTATGAATTTTGACGTAGAGGTGCTCGGGTTTTACGGGCGCTCGTCGCGTTATGCGATGATCGTGGAAGACGGGATCGTGACGCAGCTCAATAAGGAAACCGAGCGCGGTGTCTGCGACATTACCGGCGGCGAGGCGCTGTTGGAAAGTCTCGGATAGATCTCCCACCAATGCAAATCAACTGGCTGCGGAATCCATTTTCTGGGCCAGTTTGACATCCAATTCGGACAGGCCATCGCAGTCATGGGTGGTTAAAATCACCGTGACGCGGTTGTATGTATTGGACCATTCGGGATGGTGATCTAATTTTTCTGCCCAAAGTGCTATTTCACTCATCCACCCCCATGCGCTGCGGAAGGATTTGAACTTAAAATTTTTGCACAATGCGTCGCGCCCTTCGGCCATCTCCCATCCGGAGGCGAAAAGGTCGGTCAAAGCGCTGCGGTCTTTCAAGGCTTGGGTCATTGTTGTTCCTCTCGGGTTACAGTTCTGAACGGCCCATAGCTTGTGAGCACATTGATCTCATCATCGACCGCGTCGCGTTCAGCCTCAAGATAGCGGGCGATGGCTTGGGAAAACCCGGCATGGCCAAACCAATGCAGGGAATGGGTGGCCACGGGCAAATAGCCTCTGGCCAATTTATGCGCACCCTGCGCGCCGGCTTCTACACGCTGCAATCCCTGCGCGATGGCGAAATCGATGGCCTGATAATAGCATAGCTCAAAATGCAGGCAGGGAAAATCTTCTGTGCAGCCCCAATATCGGCCAAAAAGCGTATCTTGGCCAATAAAATTCAGAGCGCCCGCGATATAGCGCCCCTCGTATTTGGCAAGCACCAACAGCATATCGCGGCGCAAATGCGCCTGCGCCTCGTCAAAAAACTGCCGAGTGAGATAGGGCGTGCCCCATTTTCGCGCGCCGGTGTCCTGGTAAAAAACCCAAAACGCATCCCAGTGGTGCGGTTCGATGTCATCGCCCGTAAGCACTTCGAATTCGCCCCCAAAATTCTGTGCTTGGCTGCGCTCCTTGCGGATGCTTTTGCGTTTGCGACTGCTGAGGCTCGCCAGAAAATCGTCAAAATTTCTGTAGCCGTTATTAATCCAGTGGAATTGTTGCGAACGGCGCGGCATGAGCCCCATCTGCGCACCGGCCTCGGCTTCGTCCCCTGTGCAAAAAGTGATGTGGAGCGAAGACAGATCATTTTCCACGGCGAGCTTCACGGCGGCTTGCACCAAGGCGGATTGCGCGATCTCCTGATGCTCAGGGCGCACCAGCAGCCTGCGTCCGGTGGCTGGTGTATGCGGCACAGCCATTTGCAGTTTTGGATAATAGCGCCCGCCAGAATTCTCATAGGCCTGGGCAAAATTATGGTCGAAAATATATTCGCCCTGACTGTGGGACTTACCATAGAGAGGCGCGACACCAATGGTGTCATCGCCGCGCTTGGCTTGCAAGTAATGTGGCGTCCAACCTGTGCCTGGTCCCACTGATTGGCTATCTTCCAGCGCCTTTAAAAAGCGGTAGGTGGTGAACGGGTCAAACGGGGCCCGAGCCACGGCCTCCGGGCAGGCGCAGCGGTCCCACTCGGTCTCAGGAATTTGAGACAGGCTGGTGAGCACCTTGATCTCAATTTGCGTCTCTTTGCTCACGGGGGTCTCGATCTATTACCTAATCACAAAATGCGTCATGTGCGCGAAAGGTCAAGGTAGATATCCCTCGAAAGTGACATTGTCTGCGATGCTGCGCGCGCGGCGCTCTTCATCTCGTGATCTGACGGTCCAACAGAGCACGGGAACCCCTTGTGCTTTGAGGGCGCACACCGGAAGATCGTCTAATTGTGTTTGATTGTGAGAAATAAACCTCGCACCGGAGGCGCCAAAATCTAAAATCTGACCGAGGTGTTCTCGCCGCTCGGCGTTGAGGCCTGGCCAATCCTCTGGCTCAAAACGATCCGTGACCAATCCCAGCGGGATATCTGGTTGGATCTCGCCGAATGCGCTTACCGAATGCGGATTGAAAGACATGACTGCGACCGGCCCGGGATAGGGCCGCAAGGCGGTTGCCACCGCGGCTTCAAGCGGGCCGACGTCTTGTCCCATAGTGCCGTCTTGATCTTTGATTTCAACGAGGAGCGGGACGCGGCCTGCGATCAATTCCAAGATCTGTTTGAGATCGGCAATGGTGTCGTGCCCACCGCTCAGTTTGATGCCCGATAGATCGGCAGCCGGTCTTTGCGCGGTGGGGCCACTCTGATCGGTGAGACGGTCAAGATGGTCGTCATGAAACACCATCGCCGCCCCATCGCTGCTCATTTGCACGTCCAGTTCAATCCCGTATCCCGCGGCGATGGCTGCGTGAAACGCCGCGAGGGAATTTTCTGGTCGCCCGTCGGATGCGT
>JAKMFM010000103.1 GCA_022425445.1 Planktomarina sp. | reverse complement strand
CGCGCTTTGCTGGCCAGTGCAAAATTCATCGCTGCGCAAAACTTGGCCGACCTTCACTCTTGTCCCAAGCTCGGGAAGCGCTTAAACAACCGCAAAGCTTTATACAAAGGGTCCCGCAATGAATAAGCCTGTCTTCGACAAATCCAATCTGCCCAGCCGGCATGTGTCGGTCGGTCCTGCGCGTGCGCCGCATCGTTCGTTTTATTATGCAATGGGCATGACCGCCGAAGAAATTGCACAGCCTTTCGTGGGTGTGGCCACGTGTTGGAACGAGGCAGCGCCCTGTAACATTTCTCTCAACCGCCAGGCCCAGGCCGCGAAGATAGGTGTGAAACATGCTGCCGGGACGCCGCGGGAATTCACCACAATCACAGTGACGGACGGGATTGCCATGGGTCACGAGGGGATGCGCTCCTCTCTGGCCAGTCGTGAGGCGATTGCCGACTCCGTTGAGCTGACTGTGCGAGGTCATTGCTATGATGCGTTGGTGGGGCTTGCAGGGTGCGACAAATCCTTGCCAGGTATGATGATGGCCATGGTCCGTTTGAATGTGCCGTCGGTCTTTGTTTATGGCGGATCCATCTTGCCGGGCACGATGAACGGCAAAGACGTGACGGTTCAAGATGTGTTTGAAGCGGTCGGTCAGCACCAAGCCGGCCAACTTTCGACCTGTGAGTTGGAAAAACTCGAAGCGGTGGCTTGCCCTTCAGCTGGAGCCTGCGGCGGGCAGTTTACGGCCAATACAATGGCTTGTGTTTCTGAAGCAATTGGCCTCGCCTTGCCAAACTCAACAGGGGCCCCAGCGCCCTATGAATCGCGCGACCAATACGCCGTTGCCTCCGGTGAAGCTGTGATGAACCTTCTGGAGAAAAACATTCGTGCCCGCGATATCGTGACGTTGAAATCTCTGGAGAACGCGGCGCGGGTTGTGGCCTGCACGGGTGGGTCCACCAACGCCGGCTTGCACCTGCCAGCGATTGCCCATGAGGCCGGTTTGGAATTTTACCTGGATGATGTCTGCGATATTTTCCGCGACACACCTTACTTTGTCGACCTGAAGCCTGGCGGGCAATATGTAGCCAAAGACCTGTTTGAGGTAGGGGGTGTTCCGGTTGTCATGAAGGAACTGCGCAAAGCGGGGTTGATGCACGAAGATTGCATGACTGCCACCGGGCGTTCCATGGGTGAAGAGCTGGATTTGATCGAGCGGGAAGCGGATGGACGGGTGATCTATCCAGTTGAAACACCCATCACAAAAACGGGTGGCGTTGTGGGCCTCAAAGGCAATCTGGCTCCTGAAGGCGCGATTGTGAAAGTGGCGGGCATCGCGGCGCAGCATCAAATTTTCACCGGCCCTGCGCGGGTGTTTGAATGCGAAGAAGACGCTTTTGAAGCGGTAAAAGAACGTGCTTATGAAGAAGGTGAAGTTCTGGTTATCCGCAATGAAGGCCCATCAGGCGGGCCAGGCATGCGAGAGATGCTCTCCACCACAGCGGCGCTTTCTGGCCAAGGCATGGGCAAAAAAGTTGCCCTGATCACAGATGGTCGATTCTCCGGAGCGACACGCGGGTTTTGCGTGGGGCATGTTGGGCCTGAGGCGGCTGCCGGCGGTCCGATTGCTTTGATTGAAACCGGTGACGTGGTGACGATCAATGCTATTTCTGGTGAGTTGAAGGTTGATTTGAGCGACGAAGAATTGGCCGAACGCAAAGCTAATTGGAAAGGGCCGCGCCAAACCATCTACGCCAGCGGCGCGCTTTGGAAATACTCGCAATTGGTGGGCCCAACCTACCAAGGGGCGGTGACCCATCCCGGCGGTAAAGCAGAGCGTCACGCCTATTTTGATCTCTAGACTTCTCCTGGCAGCGGGCCTGTTTGCACTCGCTGGCTGCCAAACACATCTGTATGACAGGACACAGCCTTCGGGCGATCCGGGTTCTCTGGCATCGTTGCCCAGCGGGATCTCAATTGGCGCGCCCAAGGGCTATTGTCTTGACCGTAGCAGCGGGCGCAGGGGAGGGGTGGTCTTTGCAAGCTGCGTCAGGCTGCGCGGCCATGATGCTTTTGATCCCACCTATGGGCATCTGTTGACTGCTGCAGCTGCTGGTTCAAAAAATGATCTACCCATGCTTGCACGGTTTCTGCGCAAGGGTGCGGGCAAAGGGTGGCTTGCGGCCAGTGGTCAAGCCGGCGACGTGTCGATTCACAAAATGAAACGAAGCCGCAACGCGCTTTATATCGAGCTGACGGATCAATCGCGCCCGGGGCATCTTGGCGCGCGCGGTTGGAAAGCTTTTGTGAATGTTGCAGATCAGCTGGTGGTCTTGGGGGTCTATTCTGGACTTGGCCCAAGCGTTTCTGGCATTGACGGCGAAGAGCTGCTCCGCAGCTTTGCCCAGGCCACGCTTGCCGCCGAGAATGCAGCGCAATAGGTCTCTGGGACAAGGACGTGAAAGTTTACACGCCGATCCGGTGGCTCTCTCGGTTCGCTCAAAGCTACTGAGCAGAAGCGGTTAGTTTTTGGTGGGTTTGGTGACATCAATTTCAACTATGTGTAGAAACTCGCCCAGGCTTCAAATATCAGCGATCACATATGGTTAAACTCTTTGGACGTTAAATTAATTTATTTTGGTTATTTAGGGTGGGCAATATCCTCTGCATACCTTAAGTTATGGCGCCGTCGCTTGCAGCGGGTTGTGGGCGTAAAAACCGCCAAGCTTCGCCAACAGCGGCGCGAGGCCTTGACGCTTCAGACCCAGCTCGCGGACGTCATAGAACTATCGATGATGAATTGCATCACCGGTTGGGCGACTCCAAAACATATCGGCATGGCTCTAATATGCATTGGTCTTGGCGCCCCGAGCTTTGGACGGTGACGTGCCCCTCCAGGTCCGGCCCCGTGGTGCAAAGCGGTGCGCGCCTCACGTCAAATACCAAGGTGTTTTTTGATGGTGGGTACTGCGCTGTTATTGTCAAGCAACTTCGCAATGACATATCGCAAGGATTCGCGCCCTATGACGTGGCTTTGGAGTTGTTTCAATTCGACGGCAGCTTTCTATCTCTCGCCATTGATCTGCCCGATTCTTTGTGTGGAAGCTTTGCCAAAGATGAATTGATTGGCCTGTCTGGAGAAATTTTGCTGAGCGAGTAACAGGATTTACCGTCCGTTTGAACATCAAACACGGGCTCAATACGGAGCAACTTATTCAGGCGCATGATCCTAATTGGTCAAATATTGGAGTGGAATTTGATCTCGAACATTTGAAAACCAATGTGAACCGGGTCGAAAAAATTTGGTTCGATCTGGCTTTTGAGACCCCGAATTTTAACCGCATTCCACTTACAGATATTGCATTTAGCAAGTGCCCACGGGGGGAAATTTGATGAATAGGACCGCACCATGAGCCATCTCAAACATTCCGAGCTGAGAAATGGGATTTGGTCAGGCCAGCTGAAAGGCGCCGCTGATGCACCAAATGTGATCGCCACCTACCAAGGGGTCGAGATTGCGGGTATTTCCGTGACGCCCCTTGCAGATGGGCTTTGGAGTCTGAAACTTCCTTTGCCGCTTGAGATGCTGTCAGACGGTTTTCACAGCTGTTTAATCTCTTTGGCGACGGGTGAAAAAACTGGTGATTTTACGGTGATCGCCGGTGAAATATTGGCTGGTGATTTGCGGGCTGAAATCGCGCAGTTGCGGGCGGAACTGGATTTGCTCAAAACCGTTGTGCGACGCGAATTGGCACAAGTTTAGGGGGCGGTTGGGACTAAGATCACTTCGACCCGCCGGTTTATCTCGCGGCCGTCTGCGGTGGCGTTGCTGGCCAAAGGCGCAAAATATCCAATCCCTTCACAGCCGACCCGCGTTAGGGAAATTTCGGGAAATTGACGGAGCAACATGCTCCGCACCGCCTCGGCTCTTTGTTTGGACAGGTCTAGATTGGCCTGATGTGATCCGCTGGAATCCGTGTGGCCAATAAAAGCGATGGATTGATCGCTGTGGCGTGTCAGATAGGCGCCTAATGCCTGCAGAGATGCGAAATTTTCTTTGTCCAAACGCGCCGATCCGGCGTCGAAGGTGAGATCTGCAAGCACATGGCGACCGCTTGTGTTGAGATCTGCCTCCAAGGCTCCACTGGCGTGTGATGGCAGCGCCTCAGGCAGCGCGGGCACCGGCGCGCGTGACGGTCGGAGGTGGGTGATCTGTACGTGGGTTTGACTGAGTGAGCGGCTGATGAGTACCCATAGGCCCTCGCCATCATTCTTCATGCCGCTCAAAAAGATGTAGTCGCCCAGATCCACAAACATTTGCGGGGGCGGTAACACCGGTAGGGAGAAGCGGAAATCATAGCCGCCGCAGGTTTGATCTGCGCAATGCAGGGCCAAGTCATAGCCCTGAGCTTCCAGTTGCGGCCAAATTGCGGCTGCCACGTCTTCGGGTTTGCGGATCTCATTTGAGTGAAACGTGGTTGTCGTCGCCTGTCCAGTGAGCGCGATGCTGGGCACCTCAGCACCATTCCAGACGCCAGTGGGTACATTCAGCGTCGCCAAGCCCTGTTCAACCTGGTAGCTTTCAACCAGCCCGATTGGCATCTTCAGCTCAATCGCTTGAGCAGAAAACGGAAGGAGAAACAAGAAAGCGAAGCTGCGTAGCATATGGGTCCTAGCGGTGTTGCGCGTGGTATTGCTTATTTGGACGCATATCGGTGGCGCTGGCAATGCGGTTGGTCATGTTAAAGAATCCTGCCACTGCGGAAATATCCCAAATGTCGCGGTCCGAAAAGCCCACTGCGCGCAGGGCGGCGCGGTCTGCCTCTTCAATATCCTGGCTGCTTTCGGTCATGAGCGCGGCAAAATCAAGCATGGCTTTTTGACGGGCGTCCAAATCGGCACTCCGGTAATTCATCACAAGTTGCTCTCCTAAAATGGGATCTTGCGACAGGGCGCGTACTGCCGCCCCATGGGCGGTGAGGCAATAAAAGCATTTATTGATCGAGGATACGACGACGGCAATCATCTCGCGCTCGAGTTTCGACAGTCCACTGTCAGCCAGCATGACGTCGTTATAGAGGGCGATAAATGCATTTAATTTATCTATGTCAAAGGCATAAGCTTGCAACACATTTGGGATCATGCCCAGCTTGTCTTGACAAATATCAAAATATTTTTGCGTCGCCTCTGGCAAAGGCGAGACCATGGGCAGGTTCAAAGCGGTGGGAGAATTCGTCATGCTAGGTCCTTTATGCGGTAATGGTATTGCCCCACGGGACGCATTCCCAAAGAGCTGTAAAGGCGATTGGCGGCTGTATTGTCGCGGGTGGTCATCAACGCCATATATCGTGCCCCGTGATCTTCGGCCCATTTTGCGGCCTGTGCCATAAGTTTTTTTGCCACGCCCCTACGGCGGAAATCTGGCAGCACCTCGACCGCATGCAGCATGGCAATCTCTCCATCAAGGGCGAGAAACCCAACGCCGGAAGAAGTGTCCCCACTGCGGGCCAGGAGGGCGGTTTTTGGGGTCTGCACTCGGTGCATCAGAGCGATGCGTGGCTCGTTAATGCCGCCTGCTGCCCAAATCTCCCGCATGATGTGCAACGGTTCCCAAATACAATAGCTTTGCGCCCGGGGCAGGGACGCGGGCCGCAAACGCGCGGTTTCACATAGATAAAAGATAACCGGATCGATGATCTCATAGCCGCGGGCTGCAAGTGCCGCATCGAGGATCTCATCGCCGTCACGGATCATAAACAAGTGTTCTTGCCCCAGCGTCGTTAGGGTTGTTTCGATCCACTCTATATCGGCCAAGTCCTTTTGGGCCAATGTGACAGCCGACACACGTTTACCAGCACCCGCCCCATCGCGAATCTCCCATCCCGCCTCTTGGCGGGTTGTGCGTGCTGGCCAAGTGGTTGTGGTGGCTTCATACAATCGGTGCGCGGTGGGTAGGGTCATTGTGGAAATTCAACCTGCAAGGCCGCCAGTGCTTTTTGCAGCTGTGTTTCATCTGTGCCACGAAAGACGATATTTGCGCCAAATAGCCCGTCTTTCTGGAACGGATAGCAGCCGATTGATAGCTCGGGGAAGGTCTTGGCCAAGAGCCCAAGTGGGGTGGCGATATCTCCCTCCCCGCGATCCACCCGATAGGTGACACTCAGCAGCGGCTTGCCGCCTGTCAGGCTGGGAAGCACGCTGGCAACCATGGCTTGAAAAATCGAGGGGACCCCGGCCATCACATGCACGTTTTGCAAGGTAAAACCGGGCGCTTTACTCACTGGGTTGTCGATCAGCTGCGCGCCATCGGGGATACGCGCCATGCGCAGACGTGCTTCATTGAGAACTTGGCCATTGGCGGCATAATGGGCTTGTAATATGGCGCGGGCATCGGCACGCACACCGATTGAGACGCCGAAGGCTGCTGCGATGCAATCGGCGGTGATATCATCATGGGTGGGGCCAATGCCCCCGCTGGTAAACACATGGGTATAGGCGGCGCTGAGTGCGCGCGTCGCATGGACGATCGATTCCCTATCATCGCTAATCACACGCACTTCTTTGAGATCAATGCCCTGTTCGGTAAGTTGGCTGGCAAGATGATACATATTGGCATCTCGGGTGCGTCCCGATAATATTTCATCGCCAATGACAAGCATCGCGGCTGTTGGATTTGGCATAGGGCATCCTTGCGTTCGAATATCCGTTAGGTATAGGCCTGCTCTATGCGCTTTCAAACCCCTCTTGTGCCAGGTCGGCTGATCAAACGTTATAAACGCTTTTTAGCAGATGTTATTTTGGATGATGGTCGGCAGGTGACCGCTCATTGTGCCAATCCTGGCGCTATGATTGGCCTTCAAGAACCGGGCTTGCGTGTTTGGCTTGAGCCGAATGATGATCCTAAAAAGAAGCTCAAGTTTGGCTGGCGCGTAGTGCAGTTGGACAGTGGTGCATGGGTTGGGATTGACACCAGCCTACCGAATAAAATCATTGATGAGGCTTTGCGCGATCACAAAATTGCACCACTTGCCGAGTATAACACCATCCAGCCCGAGCAAAAATACGGCGCGAACTCGCGGGTAGATTTTTTGTTGAGCGCGCCCACACTGCCGCAAGCCTATGTTGAGGTCAAGAATGTGCATCTTTTGCGCAGCGGCGATTGGGCCGAGTTTCCCGATACGGTCACAGCGCGCGGGTTAAAACATTTGGGCGTTTTGGGGGATATGGCAGAGGCGGGCCATCGTGCAGTGTTGATCTACTGTGTCCAGCATACCGGCTGCGCGCGGTTCCGTCTGGCGACAGATTTGGATCCCGCCTATGCGGAGGCGAGCAAACGCGCCCTGCAGCGCGGAGTGGAGATGCTGTGCTACAGCTGTGCGGTGAGTTGTGAACAGATCACCCTTGAGCGGGCGTTACCCCTTCATATAGATAGCCCTGCGCAGCGTTGAATTTTTCCTGTCATGGTCTGGCTGTGCGCGTGACCTTGGCCTATAGAGAATGAAGATCTGATTTAGGAGCATTCACGTGACCTCAGCCCGTGGACGACTGACCAAAGATGGTATCCGAATTTATGAACCCGGTGACTTTGCGGGCATGAAAGAAGCTGGCCGGGTCGCTGCGACCATTTTGGATGACATAATT
>JAKMFM010000081.1 GCA_022425445.1 Planktomarina sp. | reverse complement strand
ACCAAGGCCGCAAGGCCGTTGTGGAAGCTTTTGGCGATAAGGTCGAAACCATGTATGTGGAAAACGTTCCAGAAGGACCGGACGCAGAGCGTGTCATGACAGATATGGCGCTGAAAGGCGCAGATCTAATCTTCACCACCTCCTTTGGCTATATGGACCCAACCATCAATGTTGCGGCCAAATTCCCAAAAGTGAAGTTCGAACATGCCACAGGTTATAAGCAAGCTGACAACGTCTCTGTTTATTCTGCGCGCTTTTATGAAGGCCGTGCGGTTCAGGGCCATATTGCGGGCCAAATGACCAAATCCAATATCATTGGTTACATTGGCTCCTTCCCAATTCCAGAAGTGATCCGCGGCATCAACTCTGCCTATATCCACGCGAAAGCAGTGAACCCAGACGTACAATTTAAAATCGTTTGGGCCTATACTTGGTTTGACCCGACCAAAGAAGCAGATGCGGCGAAAGTTCTGATTGAACAGGGCGCAGATGTGGTATTGCAACACACGGATTCCACAGCACCGCAAGCCGCCGCTCAAGCTGCCGGCAATGTGATTACCTTTGGTCAAGCCTCCGATATGGCGGCCTATGGACCCATGCCCCGCGTATCTTCGATCATCGATGACTGGGCCCCTTATTACATCGCCCGGACCAAAGCGGTTATGGATGGCACTTGGACCTCCACAAGTACTTGGGATGGTATCGGCGCCGGCATGGTTGGCATTGGTGAAATTTCAAGCGCCGTTCCTGCGGATATAAAGGCCTCGGCTGAAGCTCTGCGGGACAGCCTGGCCGATGGCTCTTATCACGCCTTCACCGGCCCGTTGAACAAACAAGATGGATCAGTATGGTTGGCCGCGGGTGAAACCGCTTCTGATTACGGCGATGGCGGCTTGGCTGGTATGAATTTTTACCTCCAAGGCATCGAAGGCGACGTGCCGAACTAAACAAAACCTATCCAGGTTTGAAAAGGGGGCCACTGGCCCCCTTTTTTCCTTTTGAACACCGCGCGACTGTGCATGATTGCCCTATGGACGATTTTATCATCATTGGCGGCGGCATTGCTGGCATTTCAGCGGCAGCGCGCTTGTCGGAGAATGGGACTTGCCGGGTCTTGGAACGCGAGGCGCATTTGGCCTATCACAGCTCCGGGCGCTCGGCGGCGCTCTATGAGGAAAATTACGGCAGCCCTTCGACAATCGCGCTTGCAAAAGCTGGGCGCGCCGATTGGGATGATTTTCTGGACGGTGTACTTAGCCCACGCGGCTTCATGCTTTTATGCCTGCGCGGTGAAGAAGCCCAGTTTGACGCGGACCGACGGCATATGGATCTGACCGAAATTTCGATGACGGAAGCCCATGCGCGCGTGCCGATCCTCAACCCCCAGGAGGTTTTGCGCGCAGCCTGCAGCACCACTGCGCAGGATATTGACACCGGCATGATGTTGCAGCGCTTTGCCAAACTCCTGCGCAGGAATGGCGGGGTGATTGAAACGCATCAATCCGTTCAAGCCATTCAGAAAATTGCTGGCGGATGGCAGGTCACCTGCCAGAAGCAGACATTCACGGCGCGCCGGTTGATTAACGCGGCAGGGGCTTGGGGCGATGAGATCGCCGCACTGGCCGGACTTGCACCCATTGGGCTGACACCAATGCGCCGCAGTGTGGCTCGATTGGCCGCGCCAGGCGGGCATGATCCTTCGACATGGCCCATGCTGTTTGGCCCCGGTGAGCGATGGTATGCCAAGGCCGACGCGGGTGCATTGATTGTCTCGCTGGCGGAAGAGACCCCCAGCCCGCCCATGGATGCTTGGCCAGATGATCAGGACCTGGCCGAAGCTTTGGCGCGGTATCAGGACTATGTAACCGAAGACGTGACGCGGCCAATATCGTCATGGGCTGGCCTGCGCACATTTGCGCCTGATCGCAATCTGGTCCTGGGTGCCGCGCCGCAAGAGGAGAGTTTCATCTGGGCCGTGGGACAGGGCGGATATGGATTTTTCACCGCCCCTGCCGCCTCGCAACTGGTGGCCGCCTCTGCGTTAGGCCGAAAACCGCAGCTGACGGGTGAGATTGTAGCGCAGCTAAGCCCGGCGCGTTTTGTCGCCTGACGTCACCAATCTGCAAGAAACCGGGGGGGCGTGATGCCCCACCCTTTTGGTATTATCCATCCATCCGGATGGCGGCATTGCTAGGATCATACGGGCTATCTTCCACAACTTCGCAATCCCAAAGACTGTTAAGCATTTTCACCTGCAACTTCGTCCCAGGCACGGCAAGTTCTGGCGGCAGGTAACCCATGCCGATAGATTTCTCAAAATGGACCGAATATCCGCCAGAGGTGAGGCGACCAACTCGGGTCTCGCCATGATACAGTGCTTCGCGGCCCCATGGATCCGCATCCTCCGGTCCGTCAATCAAAACAGTGCAACATTTGACCCGGACCCCAAGCGCCTCCATCGCCGCTTTGCCATGAAACTCTTTCGACAGATCCACAAAGCGTGGCAGATCAGCCTCGAGCGGCGTGGCATCACGCCCCAGCTCTGTTCCGAAAGCGCGATAGGACTTTTCCTGCCGCAGCCAGTTTTGAGCCCGCGCGCCGACCAATTTCATGTCGTGTTTTGCACCGGCTTTTTCAAGCAGGTCAAAGAGATAGTTCTGCATTTCCATAGGATGATGCAGCTCCCAACCCAGCTCGCCCGTATAGGCCACGCGGATCGCATTGACCGGACACATGCCCAGCTCAATTTGCCGTGCTGAAAGCCAAGGAAAGCGCTTGTTGGAAAGTGCAGTGGCCGGATCTGGATCGTTAATCACATCGCGCAAGACATCGCGCGCCTTGGGGCCTGCAAGGGCGAAAACCCCCCATTGGGTCGTGACGTCTTGCAGCTCAATACGCCCAAATTCAGCCTCTTTATCCTCAATCGCCTTTTTCAGGTAATCTTGATCATAGGCACTCCATGCCCCCGCTGAGACCAAATAATATTCCTGCTCAGAGAGGCGCACAATGGTGTATTCCGTGCGCGTGGTGCCATGGGCTGTCAAAGCATAGGTGAGATTGATGCGGCCCACGCGCGGCAGTTTATTGCAGGTGAACCAGTCGAGAAACGCTGTCGCGCCGGGGCCTTTGACGATATGTTTGGTAAAGGCTGTTGCATCCACAAGCCCGACCCCTTCGCGGATGGCGCGCGCCTCTTCGACCGCGTATTTCCACCAGGTTCCACGGCGGAAACTGCGGGACTTTTCGTCAAAATCTTCAGGCGCATCCAGCGGACCGAAATAATTGGGACGCTCCCAGCCGTTGACCCACCCAAACTGAGCTCCGCGAGCCTTTTGCCGATCATAAACCGGCGCCGTGCGCAAAGGCCGCGCGGCAGGGCGCTCTTCATCGGGGTGGTGCAGAACATAAACGTGGTCATAACATTCTTCATTTTTGCGCATGGCAAATTCCGTGGTCATCCAATTGCCATAGCGTTTGGGATCTAGGCTGGCCATGTCAATCTCAGCCTCCCCATCGACCATCATCTGTGCCATATAATAGCCGGTGCCGCCCGCAGCTGTAATTCCAAAACTAAACCCCTCGGCCAGCCACATATTGCGCAGGCCCGG
The DNA here is from genome assembly GCA_022425445.1 of Planktomarina sp. GTDB lineage: Bacteria > Pseudomonadota > Alphaproteobacteria > Rhodobacterales > Rhodobacteraceae > Planktomarina. Next base: position 2,357 of record JAKMFM010000081.1, on the reverse strand, counting down.
CGCTGGACCCACCAGCGGGTTGCCATCGGGCGTATAGCAAATTGGCCCATTGAAATCATCTTTAAGCCCGCTTTCCTCGCAAGAAGGCACGCGGTGAATCATCGCCATATATTGCTCTTCAATCCGCTCCAGAGCGAGCGGGAAAAGGTCGGCACGGAAGCTGTCTGGCACCCCATGTTCAAAGCGCGCCGGGGCTTCTTTTTCATAGACTCCAAGAATCCAACCGCCGCGTTCCTCGCGCACATAGCTTTGCGCATCTGCATCGCGGATCACCGGATGTTCAGGGTTGCCCTCGGCGCGGTAGGCCACCAATGCCGGATCTTGCTCCAATACAACAAATTGATGTTCAACCGGAATGGCTGGAATTTTGATGCCCAACATTTTTGCTGTGCGCTGCGCGTGATTGCCAGAGGCTGTGACCACATGCTCCGCTGTGATCACAATTTGCTCCCCCGACGGCACAAGGTTTCCACCCTTCTCGATCATTTTGGTGCAGGTCACTTCCCAGTGACTTCCGGTCCAATGAAAACCATCCGCCTGCCACTTGCGCTCAATGCTCACGCCAAGTTGCCGCGCGCCCTTAGCCATAGCCATGGTCACATCGGCCGGGTTAATATAACCATCCGTGTTATGATACAGTGCTCCTTTGAGATCCTCGGTGCGAATGAGCGGCCATTTTGCTTTAATTTCATCCGGTGACATAAAGACATAGGGCACGCCGCAGGTTTCTGCGGTTGAGGCATAGAGACGATATTCATCCATCCGCTCCTCTGTTTGTGCCATCCGAAGATTGCCCACCACCGCAAAACCCGCATTCAAACCGGTTTCCGCTTCAAGGGATTTATAAAAATCAACCGAGTACTTGTGGATATGCGTGGTTGCATAAGACATGTTGAACAGCGGCAAGAGCCCCGCCGCATGCCAGGTCGAGCCGGAGGTCAGCTCATCGCGCTCAATCAACATGGTATCCCAACCACGTTTTCCAAGATGGTAGGCAATGGAGGTCCCAACTGCCCCGCCACCGACAACCAATGCTTTTACTTGCGTCTTCATCGCGCACGACTCCTTTTTGCGTTGCGCATAGATTGCCCTAAGACGGCGTAAAAAGGGAAGTCGCGCCGACGTCCCAGTTGCAAAAACCGACCTCACAAGATTTTTCACACCAAAATATATCATCCCAAGGCAGTTGTGTCGCTGCGAAGCGCCCTTGCAGGGCGTCATGTGCCGGGGTAAATGCGAGCCATGAGCCGTGAGGTGCACTATGCAAATTTGCCCATCTAAACTTCGCATTCGCCAGGAAATCGCCCAGCTGCGCGCGGCGGGCAAAACCATTGGCTTGGTTCCAACAATGGGGTTTTTGCACGACGGGCATTTACAACTGATGCGCCGAGCGGCGCAGAGCGCGGATGCGGTTGTCGCGACCATTTTTGTGAACCCGACCCAATTTGGCCCAAATGAAGATCTCGACCGGTATCCCCGCGATTTGGATCGCGATTTAGCACTTTTGCGCGCCGAGGGTGTGGCCGCCGTCTTTACCCCCACCTCCGAGGAAATGTACCTGCCCGGCGCTGGTGCCATTGTGGATGTGCCCAGTATCTCAGGAATATTGCAGGGCGCTGTGCGGCCGGGACATTTTCAAGGGGTTGCGACAGTTGTGAGCAAATTGTTCAATATCACCCAACCGGATGTGGCTGTATTTGGTGAAAAAGACTATCAACAGCTGGCGCTCATTCGAAAAATGGTTCGCGATTTGGACATCCCAGTGCGCATCCTGGGCCATCCGACGGCACGGGAGACCGATGGTCTGGCCATGTCATCTCGCAATGTTCGCTTGAGCCCAGCGCAGCGCGCAGCGGCGCCCATTCTCAACGCTGCCCTAATTCAGGCCCAGCAGCATCCCCTCGCCAGCGCAGAAGCCTATGTGACGCAGATCAGCCAGTATCTCGCAGAAGAACCCCTATGTGATATCAAATCGGTTGAGATCTGTGACAGTGAAGATCTTTCCCCACTCTCAGGCCCATTGCGCCGCTCGGCCGTGATCTTGCTGGCGGTGGCCTTTGGCGATGTGCTATTGATTGATCAGCGGGTGATCGACCCCGGAAAGGACAGCTCATGAGCACGCAAACTCCCATCAAACGCATCACTTGCCCGCAGATCAGCAGCCGCAAAGGCGGCACGCCGATTGTCAGCCTAACCAGCTATCACGCCCATACGGCAGCCATTGTAGATCGCTATGCAGATTTCATCTTGGTCGGGGACAGCTTGGGCATGGTCATGCATGGGATGGACAGCACCCTTGGGGTGCCGCTCGATCTCATGATTATGCATGGCAAGGCCGTTGTGACCGGCACAAAACG
>JAKMFM010000028.1 GCA_022425445.1 Planktomarina sp. | reverse complement strand
ACCGCTCACAAGCAAAAGCGCAAGAGCCGCTGCCAGCGTGATCCACAGATAGACCGGCCCCAAGCGAAGCGCTTCGCGCCAAAATTTTTCCGCCGGCAGACGTCCTATGGTTTGACGTGCGCCTTGTGATTGGTTCATTGTCTCCCCACGGGCGCCCAGGTGCTCAAATCCTCCGAGGTTGAGCGGTGCGAAAACCGACCAAGCGAACACCCATATCAAAAATCCACTGGCCCAGCCTAAACTGACCCGCCAAATCACCAATGTTTCAGTTAAGCTGCTCGGAGCAAAGATCGGAAGCCCGGTTGTTGTCACAGTGCTTACGATATCGAGATAGGCATCAATGAACTGGCCTGTGCCGATCACCTCATATAGCGGTACGGCCAAAAGCATCGGAAATCCCAGAAAGAAGGCAATCAAAGACCATAGCTGCGCATGGCGGTGCATTGGAAAAACAGCGCCTTGTAGGGAAAACCTCAAAAATGTCAGACCAAAGAGCCCCAAGAGCACCGCATAAAAGAAAATGCGCCCCTTGTGCGAGTCCCCGGATATAAAACCATGGAGCGATGGGATCATCAGCATCGCAATGAAAAGAGTTGGGATTGAGATTGCCAACGGCAATTTCTGAAAACGCTTCCACATGATTTAGAAGAAATCTATCGTAACTTGCAGCAAGCGTTCCACTTCGCCCACGTCGGCTGAAAGGGCGAAAAGAACCACATGGTCCCCCTCATCAATACGCAGCGCGCCAGATGGCTTTAGAATTTTATCTCCCTTGCGTACCGCACCGACCAGAACGCCCTCAGGAAATTCAATATCGCGGATACTTTGACCGGCTATGGAGGAGGTCGACAAAACCTGTGCCTCAATCACTTCCGCTTCCGCATCACCGATGGAATAGACACCTCGCACCCGCCCATGGCGAATATGCCGCAAAATAGACGAGACCGTCGTCGCTCGTGGGTTCACATGTGCATCAATACCCATCGCGCGCAACAAAGGCTCCATCGATGGATCATTGATCAAACAAATGGCCAGCGGACACCCCATGGATTTGGCGCGGATGGCCGCGAGCAGATTAGTTTTATCGTCATCCGTCACCGCCAATATAGCATCGCTGCGTTCAATATTGGCCTCCGACAGCATATCTGCATCCAACCCATCCCCATGAAGTACGATTGTTTTTTCCAGCAGTTCAGCTGCTTGCTCTGCGGTGAACCTATCTTTCTCGATCACTTTGGCGCGGATGCGACTGCTGCGATTTTCCAGGTTTTTGGCCACCGAAAACCCAACATTACCGCCGCCCACAATAACGATACGATCCTGCACATGGGCGGCTTTGCCAAAGACTTCAAGCGCCCGTTGCACATCATGTTTTTGCACAAAGATATAGCACGAATCTCCCGCAAAGAGTTGGTCGCCAGAGCTCGGAACAAACAATGTGCCATCGCGTCGAATGGCCACCACCACTGCGGACAGTGTTGAGAATAGGTCTGACAGTTGTCGCAGAGGCGTGTTGAGAACCGGGCATTTGTCATCCAAGGTAATCCCAAGCAATTGGACATGACCATTGAAGAAAAATTCTGTTTCAAAAGCCGCAGGTGTTTGCAAACGGCGTAAAGCGGCCTCGGACACCTCTTTTTCAGGGCTAATGACCACGTCGATCGGCAAATGATCGCGGCGATAAAGATCTGCATAAATTGCATCTAAGTAGCTTTGCGACCGCAAGCGGGCGATTTTACGCGGGATGTTGAACACCGAATGTGCCACTTGGCAGGTCACCATATTGACCTCATCAGAGTGCGTGGCTGCGATGACCATATCGGCATCCTCTGCCCCGGCCCGCGCCAAAACATCAGGATAGCTGGCAAAGCCAACAATGCCTTGCACATCTAAAGAGTCTGTCGCGCGGCGTACGAGATCAGAATTGCGATCAACGACTGTCACGTCGTTTTTTTCATTGGCGAGATGGCGTGCAATTTGCCAGCCCACCTGACCGGCTCCGCATATTATCACTTTCATGGGTTTTGCCCCCTTGAAATCCGATGAACTCTGCAAGCGGGTGTGTCAGACCCCATGCGGAAGGTCAATTCTTTCATTCACTCTGCCTCGAGCTGCGCGAGCCGTCCGGCGCTGCGATTTGAGGTCACCACACCGAGTGATTTCAACTTGCGATGCAGCGCAGAGCGCTCCATCCCCACAAAACTGGCCGTGCGGCTGATATTGCCGCCAAAGCGATTGATTTGCGTCAAAAGGTATTCGCGCTCAAACAGCTCCCGCGCTTCACGCAAAGAAAATGTAGCGACACTGCCCGAAATCACGATCTGCCCGTCTCGGCTGTCGCCCACGCCTGTGTCACTGGGCAGCTCCTCAAGCTCAATATCTCCCGAGGCTGGCCCCATGATCAACACCCGCTCCATCAGGTTCTTAAGCTGCCGAATGTTTCCGGGCCAAATCATGCTTTCCAACGTCGTCGCCGCATCTTCGCTCAATCGGCGATTTGGCAGGCCAAGCTTTGTATGAAACTCCACCAAGAAATGCGCCGCCAAAACGGAGACATCTTCGCGTCGCTCCTCAAGACTGGGCACAGCAATTGGCACCACATTTAAGCGGTGAAACAACTCTTCACGAAACGCGCCGCGCTCAATTTCATGCGACAAACTTTTCGCTGTGGCTGAGATGACACGAATATCGACCTTCTGTGCCGCGGTACCATCCACCCGCGTAAAGCTTTGGTCCACCAAAACCCGCAAAAGCCGCGCTTGCACGGCCAGCGGCAGATCTGCAACTTCGTCAAAAAACAAAATACCGTTATGTGCCAATTCCAATAGGCCCATTTGGTGCAACCTGCCGTCCACCTCGACGCCAAAAAGCTTTGCATCCGCCGTCTCGGCATCCAACGAGGCACAGTTCACTACGACGAGCGGGGTATTGTACCTATTAGAATTCGCATGAACATAGCGCGCGGCTGTCTCCTTGCCGACGCCGGAGGGGCCTGTCAACAAAACCCGGCCATTTGATTTTGTCACCTTATCAAGATTGCTCTTCAAAGTTTTAAACACGCCACTTTGCCCAATCAGCTCCAAGGGTTGCTGGTATTGGCTGCGCAAAGCGGTGTTTTCGCTGCGCAGATTGGCCACTTCCATTGCCCGGCGAATAACCACAATCAATTGATCGATGTTGAAAGGTTTTTCGATGAAATCAAACGCGCCCTGTTTGATGGCCGCAACAGCAATCTCGATGTTGCCGTGCCCGGAAATAATCACCACCGGAATATCCGGATAATTGGATTTAACCGACTTCAGGATATCAATTCCATCCATCGCACTGTCTTTCAGCCAGATGTCGAGGATTAACATGGCCGGGCGGTCATCGGTGATCAAGCGCATGGCCGCATCTGACGTGCCTGCAAGCCGCGTTTTGTAGCCTTCTTCAATCAAGATTTCAGAGATCAACTCGCGGATGTCGCGCTCGTCATCAATAATCAAAATATCGGTCATGCTGGTATTCCTAAGTCAATTTTCTGTGCGGCGCTATCGGACAATCGCGGCAGTTTGATGACGGCTTTGGCCCCAGGCCGGACGGTCGCGTCGAAGGCTTCTGCATCGGTGAGTGCAAAGGTACCGCCATGTTCTTCGATGGTTTTGACAACAATCGACAGGCCCAGGCCGGTTCCTGATAAGCGGTTGGTCACATAGGGCTCTAGAAGCCGGGCACGATCTTCCGGCAACCCGGCGCCATTGTCTGAGATCTCTACCACCACCGAACGATCGGTTTGCGCCGCTGTAATGCGAATTTCGCCTTCATGATCGGGCTGATACGCTTTTCGGTCATCGATGGATTCGCCTGCGTTCTTCAACAAATTGGTCACGGCACGGCCAATCATAGATGCATCCGCATCAATCCAGATCGCATCCTTGGGCAAATCTAACGTGAATTTCACATCTGGTTGCCCACTTTCCTGCAACAATATCGTCCCCCTGAGAAATTCGCTGAAATTTGTGGGCCGGCAATCTGGTTCGGGCATCCGAGCAAATTGCGAAAATTCGTCGACAATTCGGCTGAGTTCATTGGTTTGGCGCACAATGACATCCGTCATACGTTCCAGCTGCTCTGACTCCTCGCCCACTTGCGGTGAGAATTTGCGTTTAATGCGTTCCGCAGACAACCGTATCGGCGTCAAAGGGTTCTTAATCTCATGGGCAATCCGTCGGGCAACATCTCCCCAAGCGGCCATACGCTGCGCGCTCACCAAATCTGTGACATCTTCCAGGGCGATAACATAGCCCTCCGCATCCGACATTTCATCGGACCGGCGGGCAATGCGCACCAAAAGGCTCTCCAGCTTCCCCCGGCGCACAATCCGCACTTCACGCTGTGCCACATCCGAAAGGCTTGAACAAAAATCTGTGAACATACTGGCCAACTCTGGTACCGCGTCCGCCAGCACGCGCGGCTCTGTTGCCTCTGCAAGGTCCAAGACGCGTTGGGCAGACTTGTTCAGAAACATAATATTGCCCGCTTGATCGAGACCAATCACGCCAGAGGTCACAGACGCCAAAACAGAATCGAACAATCGCCGGCGACGCTCCGCTTGATCGGCACTTTTGATGAGGGTGTCACGCTGGCCTTTTAAACGGTGCGTCATTTGATTGAAGTAACGCGCCAGCATCGCGATTTCGTCATCACCTTTGATATTTTCAATCTGGGCGTCCAAATCCCCTGCTCCAACTTTTTGCGCCGCCGCCGCCATACGGCCCACAGGACTGGCCAATCGTTCGGCAAACCAAAGCCCAAGCCAAGTAGCTGTCAAAATCAAAATCACCGCAAAAGCGAGGTACAACAGCCCAAAATCAAATAGGAGCCGTCCACGTTCTGATTCAAGCTGATTGTAATAGCGCGCGGTTTCGGTGGTTTCTTCAAGCAATGCCAAAAGAGACCCCTCCACACTTCGTGTCAGATACAGGTAATGGTTGGTGTAGCTTTGCAAACGGATAAGCGCACGCATCTCATTGCCCGGCCAATCCGTTATAATCACAGGCTCCAGACCATCGGCGTCTATAATTTGCTCTTGGGTCGGTTGTTCATAGTCAAACAAATAGGACGACGGCCCGCGCAGCCGCAATTCTCCCAGATTATTGATGATATATATCTCTTTAAATCCGCGCTCGAATTGGGTCTGAATATTGGTCAGCGCCGGACTAAGCTGGCTGTCCATATCCATACTGCGCGAAAAAAAATTGTTTTGATTCATTTTATTAAGTCGTTTTGCAAAGATTAGAGCATCCGAAATGACCCCATTGCGAGTCTGCGCCTCATAGGCTTGCGCTGCGTTCAATGACGTTCCGACCGCATTGCGCACTCTTTCAGAAAACCACCCCTCCAGTGCTTGGTTGACCGAAAGCACGGCAAAAATCGCGACCAAAATCGTTGGGAACAAGGCGATTACCCCGAAAGCCGCCGTGAGGCGAAAATGCAACCGTGAGCCGGCTGATTTTGCTCGACGCGCCGCTGCCAGCTGGACAATCCTGCGGATGAGCAAGGTGGTAATAAACAAAATATAAACGAAATCTGCGGTCAAAATAAGCCGCAGCGAAGCCCGCCCACCTTCAATTGGCTGCATGGCATAGAAGGTCAGAAACACTAACAAAGGCCCCGTAACCACCAAAACAAAGGTCAAGACCGAGTTAACCTGCGGGTTTGCGCGCAGATCCGCCATTTTATCCAATAAAGAACTGACAAGCCCTTGGCGCATTTCTGCTGCCCCTTTTGATGACTGCGTCCCGTAAACACGTCGGCAAAGTGCCAAAATGCCACGATTGTTGCGCTTTTACATCATTTTGCGTCGGCGTGTCACGACAATTTCGAGTTCACTGATCTTTTTGCGCAGGGTATTGCGATTGATACCGAGCAGATCGGCACATTTTGCTTGATTGCCAGAAGTCGCCGCCAGTGAAATCTCAATTAATGGCACTTCAACTTCGCGCAAAATCCTCTGGTACACGCCGTCAGGCGGCAAGTTCGGACCGTGTAGATCAAAATACCGCTGTATGTGCAGCCCAACCGACTCGGCGAGGCTTTCAGAGGGTAACAAGGCGCTCATCGCATTGCTTGGTCCAGCTTTCTTCAAAACGTCCTTCACAGCGCTGCCATCCAGCAGTAGATTGGGGGATTCCATCATCAATTGGCCAATGACATTTTGCAACTGGCGCACATTGCCCGGCCAATTGTAATCGCGCAGAGCAGCTGCGCCCGCTGGGCTGAGTTCAAACTTTACATCCGCTTGCAGCATCGCAATAAAATGCTGGGCAAGGACTGAAATATCCTCAACCCGCTCGCGCACGGCCGGAACGGTCAGTTGCAGGCTAGACAGGCGAAAAAATAGATCATTCCTAAAGTTGCCATTTTGCACATCCGCTAGAATATTGGGTGCCGCCGTTGAGACCAAACGCAGGTTTTGATCCCCCGGCTCTCCTAAAATATGCAGCAATCGCAATTGGGCCGCGGGGCTCAAGTCGTTCACCCCATCTAAGATCAACGTTCCGGCGCCGCAGCGCATAAGCGCATCGCGAATGGTAGATTGGCTCTCCATCATTTCAGGGTGCAAAACCACAATCGGTTGATCGGCACGTTTCGAAAATTTATGTAGACTGGAGGCGATTAAGGATTTTCCCGTGCCGGCTTCACCCAAAACCAACACAGGCGCGGGCGCATTCATAGCGCGGGCAATTAAGCGATATAGCGTTTGCATTGCCGCCGACTGTCCAACAAGTGGAATTTCTGCATCCTCCGTCTCGTTCATAGGGAGTGTCACTTGTGGCGGATGTCGGCGCTCAAGTGCCTTGGCAGCACGGTGCATTAGTTCAGGCAGGTCAAAGGGTTTGGGCAAATAATCAAAGGCTTTGGCCTCATTGGCCCGTATCGCCGTGACAATGGTATTTTGAGCAGAAATAATGATGACGGGCAGATTGGGCCGCAGTTTCGTGATTTTCGGCAGGTTTTCCAGGCCATTGCCATCCGGCATCACCACATCGGATACGACCAAATCGCCTTTGCCATCCTCGACCCAGCGCATCAATGTGACCAGCGATGACGTGGCGTGGACCTTGCATCCCGCCCGGGTAAACGCCTGAGTTAAGACCGTTCGAATCGTTCGGTCGTCATCTGCGATTAGAACCGTTCCATCCATAGTGTTAACTCCTACTCTCTTTTTGCACTGATAATGATACTCTGAAATTCGTAAGGCCGGCTTGCGATGTGACACTGATCCATGCGCGATGCTGGGCGACAATTTTCGATACCAAGGCCAATCCGAGCCCCTTGCCGTTGTTTTTTGTGGTAACGAACGGGTCAAAAACGTGATTGGCCAGAGCTGTCGGCAGGCCCGGCCCGTTGTCTATGATCTCCACATGCAACGGCAAGCGTCGACCCGTCCCATCAGGCAAAGGCAGGCGCAAGCTCGGATCATAAAAGGTGCGAATGGTTACTTTCCCTTCAGAGCCTAAAGCTTCACAAGCGTTTTTGATCAAATTCAGAAAGACCTGAACCATTTGATCCACATCGGCCCAGACTTCAGGTAGAGACGGGTCATATTTTTTTTGAATTTCAACCTCTCCGGCAAATCCAAACACTGCTGAACGAGCCGCGCGATCGAGCACGTCGTGGATGTTGACATACGCACAATTCGGCGGCGTGACATCGCCAAATTGTTCCACCTGATCCAAAAGGCTGACAATACGTTTGCTTTCCTCCACAATCAGATCCGTCATTTCTAGATCTTCAGCGGGCAAGGACAGAGACAAAAATTGCGCTGCGCCGGTAATGCCTGCCAAGGGGTTTTTGATCTCATGGGCCAGCATTTCGGCCATGCCGATGGCAGAATGCGCGGCAGAAAGCGGCGCGCCTTCCCCAAAAAAGTTGCCGAGCGTTTCATGTGCTATGAGCAAAATCAAGATATGCCCTTCCGCGCCGGTCAATGGACACAGATGGACCGCACAGCTCTGCGGCGCCGTTGCGCGCCCGTGCGTGGTGACCTGCGAAATGACGATGGGCCGCGCGGTGGCGCGCACCCGCTCCATGCCCGCCGGCAAAAGCTCCTCTCCCCGCAGATAGTTCCATATGGGTTGACCTAAGATAACTTTGGCTGAAATTCCGAGGAACTGCTCAGCGGCCAAATTCAACTCCCGCACGGTATCGTCGCCAGTCACCAGCAAGGCGGGGATCGGAAGCTGCGACCATAGATCCTGATAGAGCGTCACGCCGCGACACCGGCGCTTGGCGTCTCGACAGCGCGCCAAATCAAGGCGTGAATTTCCGCAAGATCAAACGATCGCAACACCGACTGGCGCATATCAGGGGCCACTTCCAAACCATCTAAGTACCACCCCAGATGTTTGCGGGCATTTTTGAGCCCGAGTGTACCTCCGTAAAAATCAACAATTTCCTGATGATGACGCAAAATCAACTGCGCAAGACCCGAACCTTTGGGAATTACGGGTTGCGCGGTGCCGTAGATTGCAGCCGATATTTCTGCCAAGCGCCATGGCGCGCCCTGCGCCCCACGCCCCACCATGATGCCATCCGCCCCCGATTGCTGTAAGGCTTGCCGGGCTGTGGCTACGTCTACGATATCGCCATTGGCAATGACAGGAATACACACGGCACGCTTCACGTGGCCAATGGCCTTCCAATCCGCAGCACCTTTATAAAATTGGCAGCGCGTGCGCCCATGCACGGTGATCATGCGCACGCCTGCGGCTTCCGCCCGTTTTGCAATCTCTGGGGCATTGAGCGTGTGGTCATCCCACCCAAGGCGCATCTTTAACGTAACATCCAGCGATGTTGCCTGCACAACGGCCTCGATCAACTCCAAAGCAAAATCGGGCGTACGCATGAGAGCCGAGCCAGATTGACCGCTGGTGACTTTCTTTGCAGGGCAGCCCATATTTATATCGATGATTTTTGCGCCGTTGGCTTCGATCATCCGAGCCGCTTCCGCCATCCAATAGGAATCGCATCCTGCGATTTGCACCGAGGTGCTTTCAATCCCAAAACCAAGCTCCGCGCGCTCGCGCACACCAGGCTTTTTTTTCACCATCTCGTGGCTTGCCACCATTTCAGACACAACCAGACCAGCCCCAAAAGACTGAACTAAATTGCGAAAAGGCACATCGGTGATTCCGGCCAAAGGGGCCAATAGCACCGGTGGAAAAACAGATTGATTTCCTAAAACGAAAGTCACGATTTTGTCTCCAAACGCTCGATAAACTCACACGATCTGACCCGCGGACGACAAGTCCTTCGTAGCGTTACATCCGCATTTTTATACATTTGCACAAAAAATAAGCAAAACTCCAGCCGAAACCAAGGATTGCGTGCAGAAAATCAAAAGATATAAGCACAAACTATGACAGTTACACCCAAGACCATTGCGATTGTATTGGCGGCCGGTCGCGGCACGCGTGCCGGGGGCAGTGAGCCAAAGCAATGGCAGACTGTTCTGGGCAAGCCGCTTCTGGCGTGGTCCCTTGATGCCTTTCTATCTCATGATGACATTGATGCCGTGGTGCTGGTGCATCACCCCGACGATCAAGACTTGATTGCGCAATTGCCTGCATCGGTGCGTTGTCTTTACGGAGGCGCAAACCGCGATGATTCTGTGCGCTGCGCCCTTGCAGCTCTTAAGGAACAGGCGCCAGACTATGTTTTAATCCATGATGCTGCGCGCCCATGTGTCACCCAATCTCTGATATCCAAATGCATGAAGTCCATGCGCGCACATGGTGCGGCGGCACCAGCTGTCGCAGTGCAAGACACCTTGTGGCGCGGTTTTGACACTGTGGAGACGACCGTAGATCGCGACAATCTGTGGCGGGCCCAAACACCTCAATGCTTTTCTTACCCGTTGATCGCCAAGTCCCATGCGGCCGTGACACAGCCCGCGACGGATGATGTGCAAATCGTCCGCGCTGCGGGACATCCGGTTGCCATTGTCCCCGGAGATGCTGATAATCTAAAGGTAACAGTGCCCGGCGACTTTGCTCGGGCGGAACGAATTTTGAGAGGCCGCATGAAATTACGCTTGGGCAACGGATTTGATGTCCATAAGTTTGGACCGGGCACAGAGATCACGCTTTGCGGTATCACCCTGCCCCATAAATTTGGTCTGCTCGGCCATTCCGATGCCGATGTCGGGATGCATGCGGTGACCGATGCTATTTATGGAGCATTGGCCCAAGGCGATATTGGCCAACATTTCCCACCCTCTGATCCCCAATGGAAAGGCGCGCCGTCTGATATTTTTCTCGCACATGCGGTGCAATTGGCCAAAGATCTTGGGTTTCAGATTGAAAACGTCGACTGCACCTTGATCTGCGAATTCCCAAAAATCGGCCCTCATGCGCAGGCGATGCAGGCGCGGATGGCGCAGATCATGGGTCTGGACCGAGATCAAATCTCCATTAAAGCCACAACGTCAGAAACGCTTGGGTTTACCGGACGCGAAGAAGGCATTGCCGCCCTTGCCACCGCGGCTTTGGTAAGCCTATGAGCCATATCATCGCCACCTTTTTTTACGTTGGGCATTTGCGCCCGGCGCCCGGCAGTTGGGGCAGCTTCGCAGCTTTGCTAAGTGGTGCGGGATTAATCTACAGCACGGGGCTCATCGGCCTTTGCGCTGGAATTTTCCTCGCGTGCCTTCTGGGATATTGGGCCACGGCGCAGGAAACCGCTGGCCAAGATGACCATGATCCTTCTCAAATTGTCATAGACGAGGTGGCCGGACAATGGATTGCTTTGCTGCCGCTGGCGATTTGGCCCCTGCCCTTTGACAGCGCTGCTGTTTATTATCTATTTGGCTTTGTCGCCTTTCGCTTATTTGACATTACCAAGCTTGGCCTTGTCGGATGGGCCGATCGGCTTGTCGACCCCTTGGGCGTGATGCTCGACGATGTGATTGCAGGAGTGATGGCCGCCTCAGTAATGGCGCTTGTCATGGTGGTCCTGTGAGCGATCTTGCAGAAGAAATTTTGCGTAAGGCCAAGGCATCCGGTCTTAAAATCACCTGCGCAGAAAGCTGCACGGGCGGCATGATAAGCGCGGCAATAACCGATGTAGCGGGCAGTTCAGCAATCTTTGAGCATGGATTTGTGACCTATTCCAATGGGGCAAAACAATCGATGCTTGGGGTCAGCCAGAAAACCCTCGCCGATCACGGTGCCGTTTCAGAACCGGTGGCGCGACAAATGGCTAAAGGTGCAATGCAGCAAGCACAGGCCGATATTGCAATATCAGTCAGTGGCATCGCCGGGCCCGGCGGATCTGATTTTAAGCCCGAAGGTCGCGTATGCTTTGCCTTGGCCAGCGCGCAGGGCACTCAAAGCGAAACGAAAGACTTTGGTGCCTTGGGCCGCGCCGCAGTTCGAAAGGCTGCTTTAAATCATGCCTTAAACTTAATCCTTGTGCATCTTAACTTAGCCTATTGATTAAACCCGGCGCATAATTATTGCCCAATATTTATGCAATTTTTAAAAATAACCAAAAAAACATCGGCGAACGTCGTAAGACGCTTTAAATCACGAGCGCTATTCGGTTCAGAGGGCGGGAAGATGATTTAGGAGATGACTATGAACGCTGCCGATACAGCTTGGATTATCGTTGCCACGGCTTTGGTGCTCTTTATGACACTGCCGGGGTTGGCTCTGTTTTATGGGGGGCTTGTGCGCGCGCGGAATGTTTTGAGCGTGTTTATGCAATGTTTCGGCATTGCCTGCTTGATGAGTGTACTGTGGCTCGCCTTTGGCTACTCCATCGCCTTTGGCTCCGGAACCTCCGGATATTGGGGCGGATTGAGCCATATGTTCTTAAGCGGCGTGGACG
>JAKMFM010000017.1 GCA_022425445.1 Planktomarina sp. | reverse complement strand
GGCCTCATGTCGATAATCGAAAAAACGGATCGGGAGTGGCAGGAAATTCTGTCCCCACTGGCCTATAAGGTCACGCGCAAACATGGCACCGAGCGCGCCTTTAGTCACGACAATTTCCCAAAAGAGGCGGGTTACTTCGCCTGTGTGTGCTGCGGCACGCCCCTGTTTTTACAAGCTGACAAATTCGACAGCGGTACGGGCTGGCCATCTTTTACCCAGCCCATGGCCGGAGCTCCGATTGGTGAATCTATTGATAATTCGTGGTTTTCAACGCGCACGGAGGTGCATTGTGCCACCTGCGCCGCGCATTTGGGCCATGTGTTTCCAGATGGGCCCGCGCCAACGGGCTTGCGATATTGCATGAATGGCGTTGCCCTCACGTTTCACAGCGATGAGGCAGATTAAGGTTCACTCAGAAGATCGCTGGCATCGATACGGCCGATATTGCCCAGCATCTGCTGCAGGAAGGTAATTTCTTCCGTGCCGCCGTCGGTCACGCGTTGCGTCAGAACCACAATTTCGCCATCCTCAAGTCCGTAACGGCTAACATTTGTCACGACCTCAGAGGAATCCAAGGCAACAGCAACAATATTGCGCGAAATAGGCTTGGGCGGGTTCAGTCCATAATGCCGCCAGCGACTTGAAATGTAATACAGGCGGCCTGTTTCCGCGTCAGAAAGCGAGGGCGGGCCGAGCGTCTCCTCTGCTGTTGTGCGCGTATCCACGCCCACAACCAAATTTGCCAACTGAGAGTCAGACGGTGTGTAGCCGTGATTGCGGAAGACCGGCGTGCAGGCTATGGCCGTGATAAGACAGACCCCAACCACAGTCATCTTTGATTTATTTCGCATGAGTGTCCCTGTTGTCTTGCGAGAGTCGCGCTCGCCAATTATGTCTATGCTAACGAAGCCTAAATATGAATTCAAGAATGGAGCGCAGATGCGGCCGAACCATGCTCACCCGAGTCTCGAATTGAAACACCTGGTGCAAAACAGAGGTGTTGACTTCGATCTGACACTTTCCGAGCGGGATCTTTTCGAGATTAGTGCGCATTTGGACCTGTTGAGCCTGCGGAAAATAAAATTCTCAGGATCAATTTTGCCGATCGGCAAGGGCGATTGGGAGCTTACTGGAAAATTGGGTGCCACAGTGGAGCAGGCCTGCAGCCTTACCCTCGTCCCAGTGCGCTGCCGTATCGACACTCCAGTTATCCGCAGGTTTCGTAAATCGCCGATCACCTTAAATCATACCGGCCCTGAGCATGAGATTCCAGAGGATGACAGTGAGGAACAATTGGAAGACGTCATTGATCTTGGGCGTGTGCTGCGTGAAGCCCTGTCGCTCGCACTGCCAGATTATCCCCGCGCAGAAGGCGCCGAGCTTGAAAGTGCCAAATTTGGCCCGCCAGGTGTGACGCCGCTGACCGATGAGGCAACCAGACCGTTTTCCGTACTGGCAGGGTTGAAGGATAAACTCCAGTAACAGAGTGATGAAACAGAGGTTTGCGCAATTTTTTTGAAAAATCGCGGGAAATATATAAATTGGGCGCCGTTTGGGGCTTGAAATATTACTCAATCCAAGTAAGTAAGCGCCAATTAAGGTGCCGAGCTGGGCTCAGTGCTTTCATTTGGCGAAAACGCGCCAAATTCAGTATTAACAGGGCGTAACGCCCCTAGCTCGAGGTTGTGACATGGCTGTCCCAAAAAGTAAGATTACACGGAGCCGTCGTGGCATGCGACGCTCACATGACGCACTTGTTGCGGCAAACCCAAATGAATGCACAAATTGCGGTGAGCTTAAGCGCCCGCACCACGTTTGCGCATCCTGTGGTCACTATGATGATCGCGAAGTCATTGCGACGACTGAGGAAGTAGATCTCGACGAAGACGCGGCATAAGCGCCCGTATTCAAGGGGAATACATTTCAATGTCGAACACCCAAACCATTGCGAGCGGACCCAACTCAAATGTTGTCGTATCCGTCGATGCAATGGGGGGAGACAAGGGGCCCGGCGAGATAATCGGCGGGCTTTTGCTTGCCGTGCACCGGCATTCTAATATTCGGTTTTTGGTGCATGGCCCCGAAAAGGTGCTGGCGCCTTTGATTGACAAGCACAATCTCGAAGAATTTTGCACCATTGTGCACGCGGAACGCACCGTTTCGATGGATGACAAGCCAAGCCAAGTGATGCGCCATGGCAAGGGCACCTCAATGTGGTCTGCCGTCACCTCTGTAAAGCAGCAAGAAGCCGATGCCTGTGTTTCTTGCGGAAATACGGGGGCATTGATGGCTATTTCGATGGTCCGCCTGCGCAAGATGGCCGGAATCAACCGGCCTGCGATTGCGATTCTGTGGCCGTCTGACGGGCCAAACGGCAGCAATGTCATGCTCGATGTGGGCGCAGATGTGCGGGCCGACGAAAACGATTTGTTACAATTTGCCCTGATGGGCGCGTCGTATTCACGCAATGGTTTTGCTGTGAAACGGCCCAGGGTTGGTCTGCTCAACGTTGGCACCGAAGAGCATAAGGGCCGCACAGAGTTGAAGGCCGCACATGACCTGATCAAAGAGGCGGCGGAAACTGGGCAGTTTGAATTCATAGGCTTTGTAGAGGGCGGAGATATCCCTTCGGACCGGGTTGATGTGATTGTAACCGATGGATTTACCGGAAATGTTGCGCTGAAAACCGCCGAAGGCACCGCAAGTTTTATCGGCACAGCCCTGCGTCAATCCTTTAAACATAATTTGCTTGCCAAACTTTCGGCAATCCTCGCTTATGCTCCGCTCAGCCGGCTCAAACGCACGACAGACCCGCGCCGGGTCAATGGTGGGGTCTTCTTGGGTCTCAATGGCACGGTGGTGAAATCCCATGGTGCGGCAGACGCAACAGGAGTTGCGGCGGCGGTTGGCCTAGCCTATCGTTTAGGTTCAGCAAAGTTTAGCACCAAGCTCGCCGCGCGTGTAGCTTCGGTCAACGGGTTCGCAGAGGACCACGAAGAAGACGGGAACTAACGATGCGCAGAGCAGTTGTTGAATCCATTGGCCACTACCTGCCTGAACGCGTGGTGGAAAACTCCGAATTTGAAGCAACGCTGGACACCAATGACGCCTGGATCCGCAGTCGCACCGGCATCGAACGCCGTCATTTCGCCGCTGAAGGGGAAACAACCTCTGATATGGGCATCAAAGCCGCTCAAGCAGCTTTGGCCAATGCCGGATGCAGCGTCGAGGAAGTCGATGCCATTATTCTAGCAACCTCAACCGCCGACCTCACCTTCCCGTCGGCCGCCACAATGGTACAGCATGGGCTTGGCATGAACCACGGGTTCGCCTTTGACGTTCAAGCGGTCTGTGCGGGATTTTTGTTTGCCTTGAACACCGCAAATTCCATGATTGCCAGCGGTCAGGCCAATCGCATTTTGGTCATCGGTTCGGAGACATTTTCAAAACTGATGGATTGGACCGATCGCGGGACCTGCGTGTTGTTTGGCGATGGCGCCGGCGCCATGTTAATTGCCGCGCAGGAGGATGAAACCTCTGACCGCGGAATTCTGGCCACCACATTGCGCTCGGATGGGCGCTACAAAGACATTCTTTACGTCGATGGTGGCGTATCCATGCAAACCACTGGGCATCTGCGTATGCAGGGCAAAGAAGTTTTTCGTCATGCGGTCGAGAAACTCTCAAACACGGCGCTTGAGGCAATTGAAGCGGCCGGTCTGACCACGGACGATGTGGATTGGATCGTACCACATCAGGCCAACAAACGCATTTTGGAAGGAATGTCCAAACGCCTCAAAGTCCCTATGGACCGAGTCGTTATGACCGTAAACAACCATGGCAACACCTCTGCGGCCTCTATTCCTCTTGCGATGGCAGTGGCCGCCCAGGACAAACGCATCAAACAAGGCGATATTGTGGTCACAGGCGCCATTGGCGGCGGTCTGGCCTGGGGAACCGCGGTTATTCGCTGGTAAATGACCCCAAATCAGGACTTTTAGTTGCCAAGGTTTTTTATCCCTCTATAATTACAGTGTAGTAACAAGGGGGAACGTAAATGGCGTCGAACACACTCACACGGATGGATCTCAGTGAAGCGGTTTTCCGCGAAGTCGGACTGTCTCGCAATGAATCTGCCGATTTGGTGGAATCTGTCTTGAAGCATATTTCAGACGCATTGGTCGCTGGCGAATCTGTAAAAATTTCATCTTTTGGCACCTTCGGCATTCGCGATAAATCCGCGCGTATCGGCCGCAACCCCAAAACGGGTGAAGAGGCCCCTATCACTCCGCGCAGAGTTTTGACCTTCCGCCCCTCGCATTTGATGAAAGACCGGGTTGCCAAAGGCAACAAAGGGTAATCAACGTGGCTAAATCGCCGGATGCTTTCAGAACCATAAGCGAAGTTGCGACATGGCTTGGAACACAGGCGCATGTGTTGCGATTTTGGGAAAGCAAATTTGACGCCGTCGCCCCCGTGCAACGCACAGGGGGGCGGCGATATTATCGCTTGGAAGATATGCTCTTGCTTGGGGGAATAAAATTCCTCCTTCATGAACAGGGTATGACCATCAAAGCCGTGCAAAATCTCC
>JAKMFM010000008.1 GCA_022425445.1 Planktomarina sp. | reverse complement strand
TGGCATGCAAGCGATTGCGGAGAGTTCACAGGTGCCCAGCTTTGAAAACACCATTGAAGCGCAGGAGTTGGCCGAAGCGCCGCTCAATCAGCTCGCCGCTGCGTTTTACACTTTGGCCAGCACCGATAGCACACCCATCCGCGAAGAGCTGCAACGGGATTTGGCGCCGAAGCTGTCGGCCTATACCTCTGCGGTGACGTCCGATGTTGCGCTGTTTGCTCGGATTGAATATCTGTGGTCGCGGCGTGCATCGATGGGATTGTCAGCTGAGCAAGAGCGGGTCTTGATGCTCACGCGCCGGGACTTCATTCGGGCTGGGGCCAAGCTCACCGGGGCAGAGGCGGCGCGCATGGCTGAGATCAAATCGCGGCTTGCCAGCTTGGGCACGCAGTTCATGCAAAACCTGCTGGCTGACGAACGGGATTGGGCCTTGCCCTTGAAGGCCGATGATCTTGCGGGCTTACCTGATTTTGTCGTGCAGGCGGCCCAAGCTGCAGGGCAGGAGAAAGGCTTGGATGGTCCTGCGGTAACCCTATCGCGGTCCCTAATCGTGCCATTTTTGGAATTTGCCGATCGTCGGGACCTGCGTGAGATGGCATATAAAGCCTGGGCCGCTCGGGGCGCCAACGGTGGTGAGACGGACAATCGGGAGATTGTCAGCGAAACGCTGCGATTGCGCCAAGAGCAGGCGGCATTGCTTGGTTATGAGAGTTTCTCAGACTTCAAATTGGAAACTCAGATGGCCAAGACGCCTGCTCGGGTCCGCGATTTGCTGCTGCAGGTTTGGGGTCCGGCCAAGGCGCGGGCGGCGGCGGATGGGGCGATATTGGCCCAAATGATGACCAAAGACGGGCTGAACGGCCCGCTTAAGGCTTGGGACTGGCGTTATTATGCGCAGAGGCGTCGCAAGGCCGATCATGACCTAGACGAGGCTGAATTGAAGCCCTATTTGCAATTGGACCAAATGATAACAGCGGCATTTGACTGTGCACAGCGATTGTTTGGCCTGACATTTCAAGAGCTGTCTTTGCCGTTGCATCATAAGGATGCCCGGGTCTGGGAGGTGCGCCGCGACGGGGCGCATATAGCTTTGTTTATAGGTGATTATTTTGCTCGGAGCGGCAAAAGATCTGGCGCATGGTGCAGCGCTTTGCAAAGCCAGCGGAAGAGGCCACGTCCACGCGCGCCCATTGTGATTAATGTGTGCAATTTTGCCAAACCCTCTAACGGGTCACCCGCGCTGTTGTCATTCGATGATGCGCGTACCCTGTTTCATGAATTTGGCCATGCGCTGCACCAGATGTTGAGTGATGTCAGCTATTCAGCCGTTTCTGGTACCTCTGTGGCGCGCGATTTTGTTGAACTGCCAAGCCAGTTGTTTGAACATTGGCTTGAAGTGCCTGAAGTCCTGCAAAAATTTGCCATTCATGCGCAAACTGGCGCGGTCATGCCGGATGATTTGCTCAAGCGGATGCTTGGGGCCGCAACGTTTGATATGGGATTTCAAACCGTGGAATATATCGCTTCTGCGCTCGTGGATTTAAGCTTCCATGAAGCTGCAGCTCCTCAAGATCCCATGTTGCGGCAGGCCGAAATTTTGGCGGATATTGGCATGCCTGCGGCGATTGGAATGCGCCATGCAACCCCACAATTTGCCCATGTTTTTGCGGGCGATGGGTATTCGAGCGGATATTACAGCTATATGTGGTCAGAGGTCATGGATGCAGATGCTTTTGCATCCTTTGAGGAGGCGGGCGGGCCGTTTGATAGAGAACGGGCGCGTGCTTTGCAGGACAATATTTTGGCCCGTGGTGGCAGCGTGGATGCAGAAGAGCTCTATGTGGCATTTCGCGGAAAATTGCCGGATGCTACAGCCTTGCTGCACAATCGCGGATTGTAGCTTAGTCAAAGATTTCAGTCTCTGTGACGCCCCAGAGCGCTGTCTTTGGGGCCCAGCCTTTATAGCCTGCCGATGACAGCCGGCACCATTCGGGTTTGCAGGATAAAAGTCGCGCCAATACGTTGCGCTCAAGCCGGGCAGTGGTGAGGGCTTCAGCTGTTGGTTGATTGCGCAGATCCACATGATCCTGCACGATCATGACGGTGCGTCCGCCCGACAGAAGTGAATAATGGATCCATCCGCCCGCACCCTCAAAATCGAGCACTTTGCGCCAATGGCCGTGTTCTGCCACCACCTGCAGTGGCATGTTGCGCAATTTCAAGATCCAATCAATGCGGTGGCTCAGAGACGGTCCGCGCCGTACATTGCCTTCACTGGTCTTTAGGGACACGTAACGCGGTATGGGCAATTGGGTGATAGGGCCCTTTTGCGGTGCACCCGCAAGCCCTGGCCCGGCGCAGAGCGTGATGCAGAAAATTACGCTGAGAATTTTTTGCCATTCTTTTGTCATCATCATGCCTGTCCAGATGCGGCGTCTCATCGTCTAGCGATATATGTGATCTTCGCCGGGGAAGCTGCGATGTCGCACCTCATCGGCATAATCTGCAACGGATTTTTCGATTTGCGCGCCAAGATCGCCGTAGAGTTTGACGAATTTAGGGGCAACGCCCGGGTTTAAGCCGAGCATATCTTCCAAGACCAATATTTGCCCGTCACAGTCCACGGAAGCGCCAATACCGATCGTGGGAATGGGGATCTTTCGAGTGATTTTCGCCGCCAATGGCTCGACCATGCCCTCCAATACAATCGCAAAAGCCCCCGCGTCGCTGACAGCCTGCGCATCCTGTTCGTGACCGCTCCAGCTGTCTTCGACCCGGCCTTGTGTCTTGAATCCTCCCATGGTGTGGCTGGATTGTGGTGTGAGGCCAATATGGGCCATGACGGGAATCCCGCGCTCGACCAGAAATTTGATGGTTTGAGCCATGCGTTGGCCGCCTTCGAGCTTCACCGCCCCGCAGCCGGTTTCCTTCATGATCCGGGCGGCATTGCGAAAGGCCACCTCGGGGCTTTCCTCATAGGTGCCGAAAGGCATATCCACCACGATCAACGCCCGTTTTGTGCCGGTCACAACGGCCTTGCCATGCATAATCATGAGATCGAGCGGCACCCCAAGGGTGCTGTCCATCCCATGCATGACCATGCCCAAGCTGTCCCCGACCAAGATGAAATCTGCATAGC
>JAKMFM010000256.1 GCA_022425445.1 Planktomarina sp. | reverse complement strand
GTCCCACAACACGCCGATCGCCGGCGAACATTTGCGTTTGATAGGTGCCGATCAACGTGTCTTCCTCGCTGACTTCAATCACAATAACCTTCCGAATGATTTGTGAAATTTTGAGCGTGTCGAGTGCCTGGCAATAGAGATCCCAATCATTTTTCAGGCTTTCAACGGAATCGTTGTTCAGCTGGCCGTTGAGCGTGATTGAGGTAAAGGGCAAGGCGATATGATCAACCCATGCCTGAAAATCACGATCGGTCCAATAGATGGAAATGCGATCCCAAAAGGCTTGAAATTCAAATTCATTCAAGGGATTGCTCCTTTTTTTTAGAGTCGTTCAATAATTGTCGCCGCGCCCATTCCAGAGGCGACGCAGAGTGTGGCCAGGCCGGTGCCTTTGCCGCTGCGCTCCAATTCGTCAAGCAACATGCCAATAATGATGGCACCCGTGGCGCCAAGTGGGTGCCCCATGGCAATCGCGCCGCCGTTTACATTCACACGGCTCTCGGCAACGTTGAAGGCCTGCATGAAGCGCAAAACCACCGCGGCGAAGGCCTCATTGACTTCAAAGAGGTCAATGTCGGAAATGGACATCCCGCTGTCTTTCAGAATCTTTTCTGTGACGGGAACCGGGCCGGTGAGCATGATCGTTGGATCGGATCCAATTTTCGCCGTGGCACGAACAACCGCGCGGGGTTTGAGCCCGTGGGCGGCTCCGAATTCTTTAGAGCCAATCAAGATGCCAGCCGCCCCATCTACAATGCCCGACGAGTTGCCGGCATGGTGGATATGGTTGATCCGCTCCAGATGCGGGTATTTCATCAGTGCGACTTGATCAAAGCCGGGCATGGATTCGCCCAAGTCTTTGAAGGCAGGTTTCAAGGCCCCCAGTGATTGCATGTCCGTACCGGGGCGGGGGTATTCGTCATGGGTCAAAATGGGCAGGCCATTAAGATCCTTGACTGGAATCAAAGTCTTGTCAAAACGTCCCTCTGCTATGGCCCGCTCGGCGCGCTTTTGGCTTTCAACGGCCAAACAATCAGCCTGTGCGCGGGTGAAGCCATATTCTGTCGCTATAATATCGGCGGAAATTCCCTGCGGTACAAAGTAATGCGCCATGGCGATCGAGGGATCTGCGGCAACGGCGGCCCCATCGCTGCCCATCGGCACCCGGCTCATCATTTCAACGCCGCCTGCAATATAGGCGTTGCCCGCACCGCCTTGGATTTGATTGGCCGCAAGGTTGACCGCCTCTAGGCCGCTGGCACAGAAGCGATTAATCGACAGGCCGGGGATGCGCTCATCGAGATCTGACGCCAGGACGGCAGTTCTGGCCAAACACCCGCCTTGCTCCATCACCTGTGTGGCATTTCCCCAGATCACATCCTCGATCACTGGCCCGTTGAGATGATTGCGGTGTTGCAGCGCAGTGAGCAAATCGGCAGAGAGCCGCGCGGCTGTGACCTCATTCAGACTGCCGTCAGCACGCCCCTTGCCGCGGGGTGTGCGTACGCAATCATAGATGTAAGCCTCGGTCATGGAGCGTTCCTTTAAGCTCGGTCAGAGGGATTGCCTGGCATCAGGTCATAGGGGTGTTTCCAGCCGGGCGTCGCTTCAATCCGGCTGAGCCAAGCGTTAATATTGGGCCAATCAGAACGGATGAACCCATAGGGCTCAGGATAGAAAAGATAGCCGCAATTGGCGATATCGGCGATAGTGAGGCTTTGGCCAACAATCCAATTGCGTCCGGACAGATGGCTGTCCAATGTTTTAAAGGCGCCGAGCAAACGGCCCTGAATAAATTTGATCGCCTCTTGTGGGCGTTTGTCTTCTGGTAAGAAATTCATCAAGAAACGGGTAATCCCGGCCTGCGAAGACATCTTGTGATTGTCAAAAAGCACCCAGCGCAGCACTTCGTATCTATCCTCAGGCGCTCCGCCCAGTTTGCCTGTCTGGTCGACCACCCATTGTTGAATTGCACCCGATTGCGACAGGGTGAAATCACCTTGCTCCAGCACTGGAGCTTCGGCCATAATATTTAGGTTTTGATAGGCGTCGGTCCGCGCGGCGCCACGAAAGAAATCTACAAAAACGGGTTCCCAATCGAGGCCGGCGAGCTCAAGCGTGAGCGCTGCTTTGTAGGAATTTCCGCTTTCTCCAAAGCAGTGTAGCTTGAGTGTCATTTAAACCTCTGGATGTAATTTTCGTTGACTGAAGTGTCAGTCAGAAAAGGTCCCCACGTCAAGTGCCATTAACGTATCTCCGCCCGAAGTGATCCGTGCAAGGTGGAGTGCCGTGGCTGGCAATTGCCGTGTCATATAATACTTACCGGTTGTTAACTTTGTCTCATAAAAT
The DNA here is from genome assembly GCA_022425445.1 of Planktomarina sp. Taxonomy (GTDB): domain Bacteria; phylum Pseudomonadota; class Alphaproteobacteria; order Rhodobacterales; family Rhodobacteraceae; genus Planktomarina. The sequence continues at coordinate 6,792 of JAKMFM010000256.1, read as the reverse complement.
GCACGATCTTGAGGGTTTGTTTTCAATGCCGTACAGGCCGCCTTCGCCATCTCGCCCCACATCAAGCCCAGGCAGACATGGCCGAGCAAATGTAGAAAGTCATGAGATCCGGCCAAGGCATTATGGGGCGTTTTGGTCCCGTTTTTCATGAGATACATCACTGCAGTCTGCAAGTCTTTGGAGGCGGATTTTATTCCGACAACGAAGGGTTCCAGTGCGATGCTATTGGCATTCTCATCACAAAAATGCGCCAGATGCGCCATAAAATTTGCAATGTGTTTTCCGCCCTCTTGCCCCAACTTTCGGCCGACTAAATCCAGTGCTTGGATCCCATTGGCTCCCTCGTAAATCATTGCGATACGCGCATCTCGGGTGAACTGCGACATGCCCCAATCTTCGATGTAGCCATGACCACCGAAGATCTGTTGCGCCTGCACGGTCATTGCATAGCCTTGATCCGTTAGAAATCCTTTGATCACAGGGGTTAAAAGGGAAATGAGCCCATCGGCCGCCCTGTCTTGCGAGCGATGAGCCTTATCAATCAACTTGGCGCCCCAAAGTGCGAAAGCCCGCGCGCCTTCGACAAAACTTTTTTGATCCATTAGGCTGCGGCGAGTATCGGGATGCACAATCAACGGATCGGCGGGCCCATCTTGGTTTTTAACACCGGTGACGTCGCGGCCTTGCAGGCGCTCATTGGCATAGATCACCGCATTTTGATAGGCGGCGCTGGCCTGCGCCAATCCTTGCATGCCGACACCCAAGCGCGCCTCATTCATCATGGTGAACATGGCGCGCATACCTTTGTGCATCTCGCCCAGCAAGTAGCCTGTGGCGGCCTCATAATTCATGACGCAGGTTGCGTTACCATGTATTCCCATTTTGCATTCAATCGCGCCGCAAGTCACAGCGTTGCGCGGGCCGAGGTTGCCGTCGGAGGTGATGAGAAATTTCGGCACAATGAACAATGAGACGCCTTTGATCCCCTCCGGTCCACCGGGGATTTTAGCGAGAACTAGGTGAATGATATTCTCTGCCAGATCATGCTCTCCGGCTGAAATGAAAATTTTCTGGCCTGTCACCGCATAGCTGCCATCAGCATTTGGCGTGGCCTTTGTGTGCATCAGGCCCAAATCTGTACCGCACTGTGGTTCGGTTAAATTCATTGTGCCGGTCCAATCGCAGGCGATCATCTTTGGCAGGAAAAGATCCTTTTGTGCCTCTGTGCCATGGGCGAGAATTGTCGAGGCAGCGCCATGGGTGAGGCCGTGATACATGGAAAACGCTTGATTGGCGGCCATAAAATGCTCTGTCACCGCAGATCCCATCACGGCTGGCATGGATTACCCGCCATATTGTTCCGGCATATCAATTCCGGCCCAGCCGCCAGCTTTGAGCTCTTCGAAGGCGTTTTTGAACCCGGCAGGTGTATGCACCGCGCCGGCGTTCCAGGTGCAGCCTTTACGATCGCCAATGGCATTCAAGGGCGCGATGACGGCGCTGGCCAGCTTGCCAGATTCGTTAAATATTGCCTCGGTGAACGCCGGATCGAGATCACCATAGCCCGGGATATTTGATTGAGAGAGCCGCAGGACTTCGTGCAAGATGAATTGCTGATCCTTTACGGGCGCGCTGTAGGTTGTCATCGGGGATCCTTTGGCTGGGAGCTTGGGAGCTTACTCGATGCTGTACCTCTTTTGCTGTAGCAATTGTCGGCCCCAGTCCAATTGGGCTTTCAATTCGTTAATGGCGTCATTGAGCTCATCGCGCTGGTTCTGCATATGCTCCAAGCGTGCGCAAGCAATGCGATAGGTTTCTTGCAGTTGCGTGGCTTGCCCGTCTCCAATGTCGTACATGTCTAGGAGTTGGCGTATTTCCTCGAGACTGAAGCCAAAGCGTTTGCCGCGTAGGATCAGCTTGAGCCGGGCGCTGTCGCGACGGGTGAATAGACGTCGGGTCCCCTGTCGCTTTGGGGAGAGCAGTTCTTTGGATTCGTAAAACCGCAAAGTGCGCGCCGTGACGCCAAAGCTCGCGCACATTTGTTGGATCGTTTGCGTCTTTTCCATCTGGTCACCCTAGAAATAAAATGGGAAGCTTCTGTCCTTCCGTTGACGTCAACATAGAATTAGGTAAATAAAATTGGCGAAATATATAACTTTTTGTCAATATTTTGCCTATTTTTGTCCTAAAAGCGTCGAAACTAGGGCAGCTCCGCTGAAATTGTGTCGATCATTGTCGAAAGATCTGTGATTGCGCCTTTGAGGTCTTCTTGCTGCTGTTTCAAAAGGGCTAATTTTTCTTGCGCGATTGGAAGCCAGGCTTGCATCTGCGCCGTGCTGCCTTCTCTATCATAGATCTGTAACCATTGGCGCAGCTCCTCAAGGCTGAACCCAAATCGCCGGCCACGCATAATCAAAGTCATGCGCGCCACTTCACGCGGGCTGTAAAAGCGGGCGCGCCCTATCCTTGTGGGCTGCAAAAGCTCAATGTATTCATAATAGCGCAGGGTGCGTGGGGTCACATCGAAATGCGCACACATGTCTTTGAATGATAGGTTTTCTTGTTTCATGCTTCCCCCTCTCGCATAGTATTGCACTAGAGTGGACGGTCAAGCGATCAGTTCATGAAGCCCGGCGCGAGGCTGTAAAATCCATACGCTACGACCAGGGCTGGAAGAGCCGAATAGCCTGTGGCGATGAGAGCTGCGCGCGGGTTCAGGGCAATGGCTGGGAAGAGCGCATCCCCGTCATTAGAGATCGCATTGCCGATCAGGGCTGCGAAGGGCAAAACGCCATTGAGGTAGAGCGTGGCGACCAAAACTTGCGGTCCGCATCCTGGAACAAAGCCAACTAAGACTGCGATCAGCGGCAAGAGCACCCCGATGGTTCCGAAGGCGGCTTGCAAATCAAACCCGCCAAAGGTTTCGGCGTAACTATAGCTCAGATAGGCGATGATAACCCAGATCGAAATGAAGGAGGTCTCCTCAGCCACACGGGTCAAAGGATGGTCGGCAATATTTGTCATGGCTTTCAGCGGAGAGGTCGCCCAGATGAACAGTCCGAGAAAACTACCAGCAAGGGCGAGAGGGAAAATTAAACCCGTGCCAAAAATTGCAATGATGTCAGCGCCCGTCACCTGTGTGACCCCAAAGACCAACCCAGGCAGGGTGAGGCCGACATATGCGTAGTCTTTCCAACGTGTACGACCAATGATTGGGGCAATTTCGCAATGCCCCGAGCTGTCGGGTGTGAGATCAAAGCGATTGAAGCGATCGACCAACCATCCCGACAGAATGCCAACACCGAAGGACAGGGGCAAAACAACCAGCGCCGCATCCGGACGGGTTGCGATCAGCAAAAACGCAGCATCCCCCATGGTGGCGGTCAGAGTGGCGACTACGGCGCCGAAACTGACATTGCCCGAAGAATAAGCCGCCACCACAACCACAGCGCCGCCGCAGCCGGGCGTTGTGCCCAAAAGAGCAGCCAAGGGAACTTGAAACCCTTTGGATTTTTTCAACGCCGCTCCAATATCATATCGAAACACCCGCTCCGCGCCATAAAACAGAAGCAAGGTCGCGGCGACAAATGCCGAAACTTGCACATAGGCATCCACCATCAGGCCACGGGTAAGATGCCCGACGGGTCCTGGAGCGAGGGCGAGAACCAAAAATAGGCACAAAAGCAGCAGTCTGCGGCTTCGAAATGGGCCGAGCATATCTGACACGATGAATGTCTCCGCATTGGACTTTGTGGTCATGCTGCAGGTCATATTTCAATTGAGAATAATTCGCAAGTGCAAATAAAGCGCTTGGCAATCAGCGGCGCAGGCTCAATAACACCTTATGACACAAGACCAGATGACAGCCGCGCGTCAGTTCATTGACGCCATTCCCCATTCACGCCGACTGGGCATGCAGCTTAAAGAGTTGGGTGACGGTCGCGCGATTATTTCCATGCCCTACGATTCCGCCCTTATCGGTGACCCGGTGACAAAGGTGATTCATGGCGGTGCTGTATCTGCTTTGATGGATACGGCGGGTGGGGCCGCTGTGGTTGCCCATCCCCTCGCGGGACTGGGCACGGCGACTTTGGATCTGCGTATTGACTACATGCGGCCAGCTACTCCGGGCCAGACCATCACGGCGACGGCTGAGTGCTATCATGTCACCCGGACTGTCGCCTTTGTGCGTGCCACTGCCTGCGATGAGGATACAGACCGCCCCGTTGCGACAGCGACAGGTGCGTTTACCGTTGCGAAGGCCAGCCCATGAGCCGGCCAGAACCTGTCACTCAAGTCAAACGCCGTCGCGATCTCGCCTTGTCGGTCATCGTCAACCAAGTGCCCTATATTGAGTTTTTGGGCGTGCGCTTTGACCGACATGGGGATGAGCTCACGGCGACCATGGGGTTCCATGAAGATCTTATCGGCAACCCGATACTGCCTGCGCTCCATGGCGGGGCAACCGCAGCGTTTTTGGAGATCACTGCGATCATCGGCCTGTCTTGGAGCACGCTTTGGAATGATATCGAAGCGGAAAGATTGGATGTCGAGGCGGTGCAGAACGGCGCTTTGGTCCTGCCAAAAACGATTGATTTTACCGTTGACTACCTCCGCACTGGTCTGCCGAGAGATGCCTATGCGCGGGCGCGCGTCAACCGTTCGGGGCGGCGCTATGCGTCAGTGCATGTTGGCGCTTGGCAAGACAATCGAGATCGCCTCTTTGCTCAGGCATCTGGACATTTCTTGATGCCGCAACGCCATGGCTGACCCGACCTACGGCATAACGCATAAGCGTGTTTTGTCGATTGCCCTGCCGATAGTGATTTCCAATGCGACCGTGCCAATCTTAGGTGCGGTGGACACCGGCGTGATTGGCCAAATGGGCGGAGCAGCGCCCATCGGCGCGGTGGGCATTGGCGCCATTATTTTGGGTGCGCTTTATTGGATTTTTGGATTTTTGCGTATGGGCACCGTGGGTCTAACCAGCCAAGCTTTGGGCGGTGAGGACGCGCAAGAAGTCCGCGCACTGTTCTTTCGTAGCATCGGTATTGGTGTGCTCGCCGGAACGGCTTTTATCACGTTTCAGATACCCATTTTTGCCGGCGCCTTTTGGATTGCCCCGGCCTCTGCGGAAGTGGAGGGTTTGGCGCGGGCCTATATGTCCATTCGCGTTTGGTCTGCACCGGCGGCGATCGCAATTTATGGCCTCAGCGGGTGGCTGATTGCACAAGAGCGCACCCGTGCTGTGCTGATGGTTCAACTCTTCATGAATGTGACGAATATCATCTTAGACTTCTGGTTTGTGCTGGGATTAGGTCTTGGGGTCGAAGGGGTGGCAGTGGCGACGCTGATTGCCGAGTGGAGTGGGCTGGGTCTGGGTCTGTATCTCTGCCGCCAGGTCTTTCGCGGCTTGGCGTTGTCTTTGTGGCAGCAGATCGTTAACCGCCGTCGTCTGATTCACATGATGCAGGTGAATGGCGATATTTTAATTCGTTCAGTGCTTCTGCAAGCGGGCTTCGTTAGCTTTTTATTTTTTGGGGCCGAGCTTGGTGATGTCACCTTGGCGGCCAATCAAGTTTTGCTGCAATTTGTTTACCTCGCTTCTTATGCCATGGATGGCTTTGTGTTTGCGGCGGAGTCCTTGGTGGGCCAAGCCATGGGCGCGAGAGCTGTGGCTCAATTGCGGCGGGGCGCATCGGTGACAGCAGTTTGGGCTTTTGGGTCGGCTTTGGTCCTGGCCGCAGGGTTCTGGATCGTCGGGCCTTTTGTGATTGATGTGATGGCCAAAGATCCCGCTGTGCAGGCGGCGGCACGCCTGTATCTGCCGCATATGGTGGCCGCTCCGCTTTTGGGCGCCTTGGCCTGGATGCTTGATGGGGTTTTTATCGGCGCAACCCGCACTCAGGATATGCGCAACATGATGATCCTGTCGTTCTTAGGCTACAGCGGTCTGGTGCTCTCGCTGTTGCCAAGTTTTGGCAACCATGGGCTTTGGATGGCAATAAATGGGTTTTTCATCCTGCGCGGCGTCAGTTTGGCATTTCGCTATCCCGCCCTTGAACGCGTTGCTGCTGCGCCGTAATCGTCCCTCTGGAGCCTTGGGTTAGAGCCAGTCTTGCGTGGCCGTGCCAATGGCTTGATCGAGCTGCTCATATCCGTTTTCGGCCAAAAGCTGATTGAGGCCATTTGCAATGCGCGGCACCAAGGATAATCCTTGGTACACCATGGCAGAATAGATCTGCACGGCGCAGGCTCCGGCAGTGATCTTTGCATAGGCGTCCTGCGCCGATCCAATGCCGCCCACGCCGACCAGATCTATCTCGCCCCCGGTGGCTTGGCGCATTTTGGCTAATATGCGCGTAGATTTTTCAAATAGAGGTCGTCCCGACAAGCCACCGGTTTCCTGGCGCTGTCCAGAGGCCAGCCCGTGCCTGTCCAAAGTGGTGTTGGTGCAGATAATGGCTGCAAGCCCGGCTGCGCGCGCCAGATCCGCGATATCCTGGATTTCTGCATCGGTGAGATCCGGTGCGATTTTTAAGAAGATAGGCAGCGGGTTGGTCAGATTTGCATTGGCTGTATTCACCCGGCCCAACAGATCCTCCAAAGCGGCTTTTCCCTGAAGATCACGGAGCTTTTCGGTATTGGGAGATGAGATATTCACCGTTGCGAAATCAATATGCGCGGCGGCCTGTGTGAGCACTTGGCCAAAATCATTGGCCCGGTCTGCGCTGTCTTTATTGGCGCCCAGATTCAACCCACGCGGTATGGCGGTTGGGATTTTTGCAAGAC
>JAKMFM010000233.1 GCA_022425445.1 Planktomarina sp. | reverse complement strand
GCACTTCGCTGCCGTCAATGCGTTTGACCGTATCGCCCAAATCGACAGCCAATTGCACAGAAGCGTTGAAAGCCGCTTTGCCGGCCTCGTGATCTTGCAAGGAGGTCAAGCCCATGGCCGGCTCTGCTGCGTAACGGCCGGTTTGCGATCCGGGAGTCGGCACTTTGCCTGCTGCCAAATCATCAATCAAGGCTGCAAATTTTTCCGCTGTAAGATCTTCATAGTAATCTTTACCAATTTGCACCATCGGCGCATTTGCGCAGGCCCCTAAACATTCCACCTCTTCCCAGCTGAACTTCCCATCCGCTGAAACAACATGAGGCTTTCTGGCAATTTTTTCTTTGCAAATAGAGACCAAATCTTCTGCACCGCAAATCATACAAGTGGTGGTGCCGCAGACTTGAAAATGCGCAATCTGGCCCACGGGCTGAAGCTGAAACATGAAGTAGAAGGTCGCAACCTCTAGAACCCGAATATAGGCCATGCCCAAAAGATCCGCCACCGCTTCAATCGCTGGGCGCGTCAGCCAACCTTCTTGCTCTTGGGCGCGCCACAACAATGGGATCACCGCACTGGCCTGTCGACCCTCCGGAAATTTGGTCATCTGCGCTTCCGCCCAAGCCTGATTGGCAGGTGTGAACGCAAAGGCGCTAGGTTGATCTGCGTGTAGACGACGAAGCATATAAGGCCCCTGTTGTTTAAGCGTTCAAAGACGCGGTATAGATTTCATAAGGAACGGCGTGGTAAGTCATCGGTCGATCTCTCCAAAGACCACATCCATAGTCCCAATAATTGCAGCCACATCTGCCAGCTGGTGCCCTTTGCACAGATGATCCATCGCTTGAAGATGCAAAAATCCCGGTGCTCTGATCTTGCTACGATAGGGCTTATTCGTGCCATCCGCGACCAAATACACCCCAAACTCACCCTTGGGGGCTTCAACGGCGGCATAGACTTCACCCGCCGGAACATGGAAACCCTCAGTGTAAAGCTTGAAGTGATGGATCAAAGCTTCCATGGATTGTTTCATCTCACCGCGTTTTGGCGGGGTTATTTTTCCACGCGCCATGACATCACCCGGCTCCTGGCGCAATTTTCCAATCGCTTGCTTGATGATCGACACAGATTGGCGCATCTCCTCCATGCGGCACAGATAGCGGTCATAACAATCGCCATTTTTGCCAACAGGAATATCAAACTCAAACTCATCATAACACTCATAGGGCTGCGCCCGACGCAGATCCCAGGCAAAGCCCGAGCCGCGCACCATAACGCCGCTAAAGCCATATTTTTGAATATCGTCTTCTGTCACCAAACCGATATCAGCATTGCGCTGCTTGAAAATCCGATTTTCTGTCAACATCGTGTCGATGTCTTGCAAAACTGTTGGGAAGGTCTGGGCCCATTCTTCGATATCATCGATCAAAGCACTTGGTAGATCTTGATGCACCCCGCCTGGGCGGAAATAGGCCGCATGCAGACGCGCACCGCAGGCCCGCTCGTAAAAGATCATCAGCCTTTCGCGCTCTTCAAATCCCCAGGTCAACGGGGTCATCGCCCCCACGTCCATTGCCTGTGTGGTCACATTGAGCAAATGGTTCAGCACCCGCCCAATTTCAGAATAGAGCACCCGGATAAGGCTGGCGCGGCGCGGCACAATTGTGCCAGTCAGCTTTTCGATGGCCAAACACCAGGCGTGCTCCTGATTCATCGGCGCCACATAATCAAGCCGATCAAAATAGGGCAAATTTTGCAGATAGGTCCGGCTTTCCATCAGCTTTTCTGTGCCGCGGTGCAGCAGTCCAATATGCGGATCACAACGCTCCACAATCTCGCCATCCAATTCCAGAACCAGCCGCAACACACCATGCGCCGCCGGGTGCTGTGGACCGAAGTTGATGTTGAAATTGCGTATCTTTTGCTCGCCAGTCAAAGCGTCGTTAAATTTGGAGCCGTCCATTATGCACCTCCCTCTTGGCCAAAGTTTTGGCCTGTGATGATCTGTAATATCATGCCAATAACTCCCGATTTTTCCGCCAATTCTCTGGCAGATCCACGAAATTATCAGCAACAAATTCGTATTGCGCCTTCAAGAATTGCAAGGTTTCCCGACGCAACCCTTCGGGAAACGGCGCCACAACGCCGACATGTGCAGGTTTAATCTGGCGCGCGCTTGTCGCGTTGATCCCCCAATGGGCGCACATGCTTTCAAACTTGGGACCGTCCTGCAGATTTTCCGAAAATCCGACCTGAAACTGCGAGCGATCAAAAACCGCTGCAAACCCTAAGATGTTTGATTTGTAATCGCCCCGTGTCACAATATGGGCTTTTTCTTGCGAGTGCAAAACACGTTGGAGGATATGTTGACAGTTGACCAAGAAATCCTGTCCCTCTTTCAAGCTGCGTTTGGCCATCATGCCCACATGCGACCAGAGGCGTTCCAACGGGTCATTCATCAGATATTGTAACTTCACACGAATAGGCAATGCGGAGATGCGTGCGATTTCGGCGGGTTCCAGCAAAGCGTAGGCCGGCGTAACGTCAAGCAACACAGTCTCATCCATCCGCCCAGCCTGAAGGTACTCCAGATAGGCGGAATCGTCACTGCGATCGGCAGATAGCGCCATGATGAGCGCTTTGGTGTCATCAATCCGTCGGCTCAAGTTCAATATGCGGATGATATTATCCGCAGCTTCAGTGTCGATCAGCTGGGCCTCATATTGGACCAAAAGCCGATTTAAAATCTTTAACTGACGCATTAATTTTTTAGATTTAAACTTTAAAAAATAGTAATATTCCTTGACCGATCTCGCAAAACACTCCTTATGATCATGCAGATAGCGATACATCCAAGACGTTCCCGCCTTCGTCGCTCCCACGCAGATCAGAAGTGTTGGATCGGCCATGGCTTATCCCTCGGCCCCATCCGTCTTCTCGTCGCCGGGCAGCACATATTTTGCGCCCTCCCAAGGAGACATAAAGTCAAATTGGCGGTATTCTTGTACGAGGGACACAGGCTCATAAACCACGCGCTTTTCAGCCTCATCGTAACGCAATTCAGTATACCCGCTCGTTGGGAAATCCTTACGCAGCGGATGGCCGCGGAACCCGTAATCGGTCAACAATCGACGCAGATCCGGGTGTCCAGAAAAAAGTATCCCAAACATATCAAAAATTTCGCGCTCAAACCAATTTGCCGAGGGGTGCACCTCTACAATAGACGCCACCATATCATCAGCCCGCACAGCGGCCCGCAGACGTACGCGGTGGTTCTGATACATGCTGAGCAAATGATAGACGACGTCAAAGCGTTTCTTGCGACCTGGGTAATCTACGGCCGTAATATCCACCAAGGTCGAAAACCGGCAGTTGCGGTTCGACTTTAGAAAATCGACCAGCCCGACGATATTTGACGGCGCGACTTCAATGGTCAGCTCGCCGAAAGATACGTCAAAAGACAGCACACAATCGGGCCTTTTTGATGCAATCAACGCACCCAATTCTTGTAATGCCTGTGTCATTTCACAACCTTTTTAGCCCGAGAGACGGCGCCAGCTTTCGGCGACTCCTGAGGCTGCAGGGCAACCAATGCGAACCATTCGCGTTGAACTGCCTGATCAACAAACCATGAACAGCGCGCATCCGCATGTTCACCAAACTCTTCTACGGTCATCAACGGACCACCACTCTTTAGAGATACAACTGAACCAAGCAAAATTTGCATGACCTTACCTCACGATTGTCCCTGTTCTGCGAATTTTTCTTTGAAGCTGCAAAATACCATAGAGCAACGCTTCTGCGGTTGGTGGGCAGCCAGGCACGTAAACGTCGACAGGTACAATCCGGTCGCAGCCCCGGACAACCGAGTAACTATAATGATAATAGCCGCCGCCATTGGCACAAGACCCCATTGAGATCACATATCGCGGCTCAGGCATTTGGTCATAAACCTTGCGCAGAGCCGGCGCCATTTTGTTTGTCAAAGTTCCGGCAACGATCATCAAATCGGACTGACGCGGGCTGGCCCGTGGCGCCGTACCAAAACGCTCCAAATCGTAGCGCGGCGTGGAGGCATGCATCATCTCAACAGCGCAGCACGCTAGACCAAATGTCATCCAGTGAAGACTGCCCGTGCGCGCCCAATTGATGATATCCTCAGTGGATGTGACCAAAAAGCCTTTGTCCTGGAGTTCACTGTTGAGCTCCCGAGTGGCAACGTCGCGGTCAAAGCCAGCAGTATTTGCCCCTGCCATCACTCCCATTCCAAGGCCCCCTTCTTCCACTCATAAGCAAATCCGATGGTTAGCACAGCCAAAAATACCATCATCGACCAAAAGGCCAGCATACTAATATCCTTAAATGCGACGGCCCATGGGAAGAGAAACGCTATTTCAAGATCGAAGATAATGAACAAAATCGCTACCAAGTAAAAGCGCACGTCGAATTTCATCCGCGCATCATCGAAAGCATTAAACCCGCATTCGTAGGCCGAGACTTTTTCCGGATCAGGATTGCGCACCGCGACAACGGCTGCCGCCAATAATAAAACAATGCCCAATCCGATTGCCACCGCCAGCAACATCAATATCGGGAGGTAATCCTGTGCAATATTTTCCACGTTGGCTCCTTACATGTGCCGCTTATGGCACAGCTTGCCGCCTCTACTACGCTTCAGGCACTAAAGGGTCAACGCCCGGATTGCGCAATCCCAGCGGGTCTTACAAAAAAGTTACCCAAACCCGTCCTCAGATCTGCCAGCTGGGCGCAGTTTTGCCAAAAAATGCCGCAATTCCCTCCTCCGCCTCCGGAGTTTCCCATTGCGCAATCAAAGCCGTGACCGTCATTTCAATGGTCCGCTCATCAATGACTGGCCCGAGCCGCCGCGCCAGTTTTTTTGCCACAGCCACAGCCCCCGGCGCACAGCTTAAATAGGGGGTCACCTCTGCCGTCACCGCCAGATCAAGCGCCTCTTGGGATACAGTTTTGGCCAAAAGCCCGAGAGATTGCGCGTCTTGCGCCGAAAACTTGCGCGCAGACATAAACACACGCCGCGCCTTCGCCTCGCCCATACGCGCAATCACGTAAGGACCGATGGTTGCGGGAATCAGCCCCAGCTTGGTTTCCGTCAGCCCCATCCAAACGGTCTCAGCCCCAATGGCCACATCACAGATGGAGGCCAGCCCGACCCCGCCGCCAAAAGCATTGCCGTGAATACGCCCAATCACTGGCAGCGGCAGAGTGTTCCAGGACTGCAGCATCGCCGCAAGGCTTCGGGCGCCCGCTTGCCGGGTCGCGCGATCGGCCAGCATCTGGGTTTGCATCCACTGCAGATCCCCACCAGCACAAAAACTTTGGCCGCGTGCGGCCAAAATCACAACGCGCGCATTGCCCTGGCGCAATATTGCGGCCATTTCGGTCAGCTCGTCGATCATCTGCGCCGATAATGCGTTGTGTTTGTCAGGCCGGTTCAGCCAAACCGTACAAACTCTTCGCGCATCAGTCTCGCTCTCTATCGTGTCAAATTTCATCTGCTGTGCCTTCTGCGCGTCCCAGAATTTTGCGCGCCAAGCGGGCCGCCTGCGCCAATTTCATACGATCAGGCCTGCCGGAAATTTCATATCCGCGCGTGATGAGATGATCATAGACCAATTCGGTATCGACATTGCCCTTGGCTCCAGGCGCATAGGGACAGCCGCCCAGCCCAGCGATGGCAGCATCAAAAATCCGCAGCCCATACTCGAGTGACACATCAATATTCGCGAGGGCCCGTCCAGCAGTATCATGAAAATGCCCAGCCAATGCGTCCACCGGCACCCGCTGCACCACAGCCTTCAACATGCCTGCCACTTGCTCAGGATCGGCAGTGCCGATGGTATCGCCGAGGGAAATTTCATCACAGCCCGCGCGATGCAACAGCTCCGCAAGCCGGGCCACTTCCGAGGGCTCTACCGGTCCATCATAGGGGCATTCGGTGACACAGGAAATGTAGCCCCGCAGCCGCACCCCCTCTGGCGCCTCGGTCTTAAACGCCGCGATCACCTCATTCACACGCTCCACAGCACCCGCGAGCGAAATATTTGTATTGGCCCGGCTAAAACCCTCGGTGGCCGCAATGAACACACAAACTCCCCCGACCGGGGTCGCCAAAGCAGCCTGCAAACCCCGCAGATTGGGGGCCAGAGCATAAAGCTGTGCCGCGCCGGGTGTCACCCCCTGCACCACCTGCGCGCCATCGGCCATTTGCGGAACCCAT
>JAKMFM010000200.1 GCA_022425445.1 Planktomarina sp. | reverse complement strand
GCATCTTCCGGCAATTGCCGGGCGTGATAGGCACGAATACGATCTGCGGCCAGCTCTAGTGCTTCGCGTTCGGCGGTGGGCACGGTTGCGCAATGGGCCATGATCTCTTCGCGTGAAAAAGCCAAAGTGTCAGCCGTCAGATTAAGCCGATCAAATTGTTCGGTCAGCTCAATGACCGCTTCATCGCCGCGTGCGCGCACATCAGTGATGATATCCGCAACAATAGCGTCCACATCCGGGCTGTCTTCCCGCTTTGCAGTCAGCAAGGCCAGAAAGCAGGCTTCAAAGTCAGCCTGATTGATATTCAGAGTTTGTGGCATTCGATCCCCCAAGATTGCCCTGACTTAGCGCGATGTCGCGCAAGCCTCAAGCCGATCTCTGTCGGTTAATCGTGGTGAGGCGCGCGGTTGGATGGGGAAGCATAGGGGCGTGTGACATCGCGCAGTCCGGCTTCAAGCGCCTCCACCTTAAGCCGTATCGCGCCATCACCCGCCAAAGTGAGTAGGCAAGTGCCCGTCCCGTCGGTCGCCGGGGCAAATGTGATGTTGAGCAAGCTCAAGACCAGATCTGGATCTGTGCGGCTGAACCCTTGGGTTTGGATCGCTTTGACATCCTCAAAGCTCAAAACGGATTGCACGCGCTCGGCTTGGGCTGTACCACGGGCCTCCCAGCGGAAGCGGTTGAGCAATATTGCAAAACGGCGCTCTTGGGCGTGCCAAGTCATCTGCTCCCCCGGCCAGACCGCATCTTGGGTCATGGTGGAGAGTACTTGTAAATCTTCCGCGTCAAAGGCGATCAAGCGCAGGGGCTTGTCCATCCCGTCTTCAAAGCGGGCATCACTCATTGGCCTTTGATCCGCTCAATTTTAGCCCCGCAATTTCCGAGCTTTTCTTCCACGCGCTCATAGCCGCGGTCAAGATGGTAAACGCGGTTGACCAAAGTCTCTCCCTCGGCGGCAAGGCCGGCCAAGATCAAAGAAACCGAGGCGCGGAGATCTGTGGCCATGACCGGAGCTCCTTTCAGGCGCTCCACGCCTGTGACTGTCGCCATTCCGCCATTCACCTCGATCTGTGCGCCCATGCGGGCAAGTTCAGGCGCATGCATGAAGCGGTTTTCAAATATTTTTTCCTCTAAAACAGAGGTTCCTTTGGCCGTACACAGAAGGGCCATCATTTGGGCTTGTAAATCTGTCGGAAAACCGGGGAAGGGTTCGGTGGTCACGTTTATGGCTTTGATATCCCCATTTGTACGTTTTACTTTGAGACCCCTCTGGGTTTGCTCAACGCTCAGACCCGCGGCGTCCAGTTTCTCGCAAAAAGCCTCAAGAAGTTCAATTTTGCCACCGAGACATTCCACTTCGCCGCCGGTTATCGCTGGCGCAAGCATATAGGTGCCAAGCTCAATACGGTCCGTCACAACCGGATGGGTGGCCCCATGCAGCCGGTCCACCCCTTGGATGGTGATGGTCGAGGTGCCATGTCCGTCAATCTGCGCCCCCATAGCAATAAGGCATTCGGCGAGATCAACGATCTCCGGTTCACGCGCGGCCTGTTTCAAGATGGTTGTGCCACGTGCCAAAGTCGCGGCCAAAAGCGCATTTTCAGTGGCGCCAACCGAGACGAAGGGAAATTCGATCGTCGCACCTTTCAAACCCTGCGGTGCTTTGGCGTGGACATAGCCATCGCGCAACTCAATCTGTGCTCCCAGCGCTTCCATCGCTTTGAGATGCAAATCAACCGGCCGCGCGCCAATGGCACATCCGCCGGGAAGAGAGGCGACCGCTTGCCCCGCACGCGCCAGCAATGGCCCAAGCACCAGAATAGAGGCGCGCATTTTGCGCACAATATCATAGTCGGCTGTCAAATTGGTTAGGTTGTGGGAAGACATGGTCAAAACCTTGCCGTCCTGCATGGAGGTGACCTCTGTCCCAAGGCTCTCAAGCAGGGTTCCCATGGTTTTTATGTCGGACAGGCGCGGCGCATTGGTCAAAGTGATGGGGTCTTCACTGAGCAAGGTGGCGGGCATCAAGGTCAGGCAGGCGTTCTTTGCGCCAGCAATGGGGATTTCACCATGCAAAGCAGTGCCGCCAGTTACCAAAATCGAATCCATTTAGCTGTCCTTTTTTTCGGTTCCATCGTCGCGGGTGCGCGCCCGCGCCTGCGCTTTACGGCGGCCCATATTCGCCTTCAGAGCCGCCTTCAAGCGTGCTTCACGCTCAGACTGGGCCGACTTGGGGGTCGATTTGTGTTTGTCTGCCATTTTGAAGGCTTAACTCAAGCCTAGCGCGTGGTCCAGACGCTGGCACGCTTTGCGTCGGCTTTGGGTGATATTCTGCAGCTTTTGCCTAATCTTGGACTTGCGCCCGGGCTCAAGACTGTCTAAATCGCCCCACACATGCTGTGGTAGCTCAGTGGCAGAGCACACCCTTGGTAAGGGTGAGGTCGAGAGTTCAATCCTCTCTCACAGCACCACTTAACCCCCTGAGATAAAATACAAAAAAATTTAAATCAGTCTCTGACCTGTCTGTATGGACAATACTATAGACAATACTTTTAGTTGTTTCTAAGCTACTTTTGTGCTCAGAAATGCAAATAATAATTCTTAAACATATCCGGTAGCCAGACTGAATCACATCAAAGGCAAGTGGTACGTTATCGTCAGCGTGCCTGTGTACTTGCGTCATCTATTCCCAAACCAAAGAGACTTACGCCGCTCTACTGGTACAGACGATGAGAGTTTTGCTAAGCGCAAACAACATGCCCTTGCCCAAGAGATATACGATCTGTTTGATCAAAAGCAGTTGGACGAGAAGACCAAACATTTCAGTGCCACTGATGCCATCTTTAGTTTGGCGACTATCTTCAAGCACCGTAACATACCCGATTTAAGGCCGAGTACCCCATACCACATTTTGTCCGTGTTCAAGCAGAGCTGTGACACCTATGCTGTTATTATTCTGAATCAGCCAATACCGGAGGAATTATCAGAGCTAACTGAACATATTGTAGGCGATTTGTCCCGTGATGAAATACGTGAACGCATCAAAGCCTTGAACTCAAGTTCACACTTTCTGGCAGGATCTATTGGTCAGTGCCGCACGAGGGCAAGGTCTACCTGAACCAAGTGTTGAGCCATTTACAGGCCCAAAACGGACTTAGCTCTGATAAAGGGCCAAAACCATTTAGATCACCCAGCGATGCGGCGGCTGACAAATGAGCCCGTGGAACCTATCAGTAGGCCAGCACGAATAGTTCCATCTGAGGCTCTGACCTATAGCTCTGTGATGCCTGAATACCTTGAGCGGGTTGAGCGAGATACCCCGCTTGAAGATACCAAAAGAAAGAAGAAGCGTTGGGCCAAACAATTCCTAGACGTGATGGATGACTTGGAGATCGCAGCCATCAAACCCAAACACGCTTATGATTATCTGGATAAAGTTCTGTCTGAAAATCCTAAGCGCTCTAACAAAAAATTGAAGGTTCATCTTATATGAAAAACGTCAGAATGGCCTTAATAGTGCTCATAAACAATGTTTTGCGTATGGTCGGTAGGGGCGGGCGGGGGCCACATTGTTTTTTGCATTGTTCCTGCCGCCCTTCGTCTCTGCAGGCGCGGGGGAGGCCAGTGTCCAAGCCCAGTTGTTGATCTTAGGAATTCTTGTTCAGCTGACCGCTATTACGTCGGATATTGTCATGGCGTTATTTGGGCGTACAGTGACCAAATCCATCAATGAAAATACCCGTGCGCGGCTGATCATGGCTTGGATCTTAGGGCTTTTGTTGATGGCCATTGCTGTGAATTTGCATCTGCAATTTATCTGATTTTTGCGGTCTGATCCAAGGGGGATGCGGTTGGCATCGCTCTTGGTGTGCCGTGCTGATGCGCGTTGCCTTTACACGTCTGGGGCGATGCGGTTTGACAATTTTGTTCACAACGCGCACACCAATAGTTAATAAAACCTGAAGCAGGCTGAGGTTAGGGCCGCCCGCGCGCGTATTTACGGCCCGCATCGATGTGCGGTTAACAATGGGGTGACAGTAATGGAATTGAAAGACGACATCATCATCAATGCACCGCAGGACGTGGTTTATGCTGCATTGAACGATGTGGATATTCTGAAACAATGTATTCCCGGGTGCGAGGAGTTGGTCAAACATTCCGATACGGAATTGGAGGCCAAGGTCGTGCTGAAAGTCGGACCAGTGAAAGCCAAATTTAGCGGCACAGTGACTTTAAGCCCCGACGCGCCGCCAGCGCGGTTTTCACTTATAGGTGCGGGCAATGGTGGTGCGGCAGGTTATGCCAAAGGCGGGGCCGAGGTGCATTTGGAAGCCCGGCCGGACGGCACGCTGCTGCGCTACGTGGCCAAGGCTGAAATTGGAGGCAAATTGGCCCAATTGGGCAGCCGGTTGATCCAGGGCACGGCGAAAAAGCTTGCGGCGAAGTTTTTCAGCAGCTTTGCCAAACAGGTTGGCGCC
>JAKMFM010000186.1 GCA_022425445.1 Planktomarina sp. | reverse complement strand
GCGTATGGGTTTTGAGCCGTCGTCGGGTTTGGAGCAATATTTTGGCACCAAGGCGATGGAGCAAAGCAGCCGCAATTTGATGGGCCTTTCTGACCCCGCCGTCGATGCGTTGATTGAAAAAGTTGTGCGGGCCAAACGCTTCTGGATCCCGCAGTGGTTCAAAGCGGTGCATACGGTCGCCTATTACGATCAATATGGCTACCCTGAACCGCTGCCTCCTTTCGCCCGTGGCGAGCTGGATTTTTGGTGGTTTGATGCCCAAAAGGCCGCCAAGTTGGAAGCCGCAGGTGTGTTAAACTGATATGGTTGCATATATCATCCGCAGGCTTTTGTTGGTCATACCCACACTCCTGGGGGTGATGATTGTCAACTTTGCCCTGATCCAATTTGTGCCCGGTGGCCCGGTGGAGCAGGTCTTGGCGCAGTTGGAAGGTGAAGGGGATGTTTTTGCCGCGATTACCGGCGGTGATGACGCGGGCATCGGCGAAAGTGCGGGCAATGATCAATATGCCGGCGCGCGTGGCTTGCCACAGGAGTATATTGAGCAGCTGGAGCGCGAATTTGGCCTTGATCGGCCGCCATTGGAGCGCTTCACGCGCATGATGTGGAAATATATGCAGTTTGACTTTGGCGAGAGCTATTTCCGCTCCATCAAGGTGGTGGATTTGGTGCTGGAAAAAATGCCTGTGTCCATCTCTTTGGGCCTATGGTCCACCTTGCTGATCTATCTGGTGAGCATTCCCCTAGGGGTGCGCAAGGCCATGCGTGATGGCAGCACCTTTGATACGGTGACCAGCGCTTTGGTGATCGTGGGCTACGGCATCCCGTCGTTTCTCTTTGCAATTATGCTTTTGGTGCTCTTCGCGGGTGGCTCTTACTGGCAAATATTCCCGCTGCGCGGCCTGACCTCCAATGGCTTCGAAGAGTTGAGCCTGCTGGGCAAAATCGGCGATTATTTTTGGCACATGGCTTTGCCAATTTTCGCCTCTGTGATCTCTGGTTTCGCAACACTGACGCTTTTGACCAAAAATTCATTCCTTGATGAAATTCGCAAGCAATACGTCGTGACTGCCCGCGCGAAAGGATTGACTGAAAACCGCGTTTTGTTTGGCCATATCTTCCGCAATGCAATGTTGATCGTGATTGCCGGATTTCCCAGCTTGTTCATTGGCGTTTTCTTTGGCGGATCGCTGTTTATCGAGACTATTTTCTCTCTGGATGGCCTGGGCCGGCTTGGTTTTGAGGCGGCGATATCGCGTGACTATCCGGTGATGTTTGGCACTTTGTTTGCCTTTGGCCTGCTTGGGCTGATTGTGGGGATTTTGTCGGATCTGATGTATGTTATCATTGATCCACGGATTGATTTTGAGGCCCGCGGATGATGAAATTGTCTCCTCTCAACCGCCGCAGGCTTAATAATTTTAAGAAAAACCGCCGGGCAGTTTGGTCTTTCTGGATTTTTTCCCTGCTCTTTGGCCTCAGTTTATTTGCGGAATTTATTGCCAATGATAAACCAATATTGGTCAGTTACCGCGGTGAGCTGTTCGTGCCCGTGATGCAGTTTTATCCCGAAACGGCCTTTGGTGGTGATTTTCAGACGGAAGCCACCTATCGCGACCCCGAGGTGCAATGCTTGATCCGTTCGGGCGGGTTGGAGATCTGTTTTGATGACCCTGAGGGGACCATGGCGGCCATCGATGCGGGAGATTTTGGGGCGCAGGTTGCGGAGTTTTCCCAAGGTTGGATGCTCTGGCCACCGGTGCCCTATAGCTATGACACACCCAATGATTTGGGCCGATCTGCCCCGTCACCGCCGGATGCCTCGCATTGGCTAGGTACAGATGACACCACCCGCGACGTTCTGGCGCGTGTCATCTATGGTTTCCGCCTGTCGATCCTTTTCGCGCTGGTGGTGACCGTTTTCGCCTCGATCATTGGCATCATAGCCGGAGCGGTGCAGGGCTATTTTGGCGGTTGGATAGATCTTTTGTTCCAAAGGTTCCTTGAAATTTTTTCCGCCCTGCCATCGCTTTACGTCATCATCATTATGACGGCTATATTGGGACGCAGCTTTTGGCTTTTGGCGATCTTATCCATCATTTTTGGCTGGCCGGCGCTTACGGGTTTGATCCGCGCGGAGTTTTTTCGTGCGCGTAATTTCGAATATGTGCGCGCCGCGCAAGCGCTCGGGGTGAGCAATTGGACCATTATGATGCGCCATATCTTGCCCAATGCGATGGTGGCCACGCTGACGTTCTTGCCGTTCATCGTTACCGGCGCCATCTCAACCCTGGCGGGGCTTGATTTTCTGGGGTTTGGCTTGCCGTCCTCTGCGCCGTCTTTGGGAGAACTCACCCAGCAGGCCAAGCTCAATCTACAATCTCCGCATTTAGGTTTCACCGCCTTTTTTGTCTTCACCATCATGTTGTCGCTCTTGGTCTTTATTTTTGAAGGGGTGCGCGATGCCTTTGATCCGCGCAAGGTGTTCCAATGAGCCTGTTAGAAATCCGAGGCCTCTCGATTGATTTTCATCAAGACGGACACGAAATTTCCGCGGTGCGCGATGTGTCATTTCACGTGGGGGCAGGAGAGACTGTCGCGGTGGTGGGCGAATCTGGGTCGGGCAAATCTGTAACCGCTCTGGCCACTGTCGATCTCTTGCCCGAAAGCGCCGTGGCACGCGGCTCTGTGCTCTATCAAGGCGAAGAGATGATTGGCGCTTCAGAGGACCGTCTGCAACGCATTCGTGGCAACAATATCAGTTTTATTTTTCAAGAGCCGATGACCTCTCTGAACCCGCTGCACACGATAGAAAAACAGCTTGGTGAGAGCCTTTCAGTGCATCAAGGTTTGCGCGGACAGCCGTTGCAAGACCGTATTGTTGAACTGCTTGATAAGGTCGGTATCCCCGACCCGGTGATGCGGCTCAGATCCTACCCCCATCAGTTGTCCGGCGGGCAAAGGCAGCGGGTCATGATTGCCATGGCGCTGGCCAATGAGCCGCAATTGTTGATTGCAGATGAGCCAACCACCGCCCTGGATGTGACGATTGAGGCGCAAATTTTGGAGCTTTTGGCCGATTTACAGCGCAGTGAGGGGCTGAGCCTTTTGTTCATTACGCATGATTTGGGTGTTGTGCGTAAAATCGCTGATCGCGTGGTGGTGATGCGTCATGGGGAAGTGGTGGAAAGTGGACCCTGTGCTCAGATTTTTGACGCGCCAGGCCATGCCTATACTAAAATGTTGCTCGATGCAGAAACCATAGGTGCGCCGGCGCCGGTGGCGGCGGATGCTCCAGAACTGCTGAGTACAGATCAGCTGCGCGTCTGGTTTCCTATTCAGCGCGGGATATTGCGCCGTACGGTCGGGCATGTGAAGGCGGTGAATGCGGCCAGCCTTTCGGTGCGGGCTGGCGAGACCTTGGGGGTCGTGGGGGAATCTGGCTCCGGGAAAACGTCGCTTGCTCTTGCGGTGATGCGGCTTATCGCATCAAAAAATAGAATTTCCTTTTTGGGCCAGAATATCGATGGGCTCAACCGGCGGCAAATGCGCCCTTTACGCAGTGACATGCAGATCGTGTTTCAAGATCCGTTTGGCAGTCTCAGTCCGCGCATGTCGGTCATGGAGATTGTCGCTGAGGGTCTGGAAATCCACAGCCGTACTGATCGAAGCCGCCAACGCGCGGCGGTGGCGTCGATGCTGCGCGAGGTCGGGTTGGACCCGGACACGATGGACCGCTATCCCCATGAATTTTCCGGTGGGCAGCGCCAACGTATCGCGATTGCTCGGGCTATGATCTTAAAGCCAAAATTTGTCGTGCTCGATGAGCCAACCTCAGCGCTCGATCGGACCGTGCAAGTGCAAATTGTCGATCTATTGCGTGATTTGCAGGAAAAATATCAGCTTGGATATCTTTTCATCAGTCATGATTTGAAGGTTGTGCGTGCTTTGTCGCATCGATTGTTGGTCATGAAAGACGGCGACATTGTAGAGCATGGCCTGGCGCAGGACATTTTTGAAAATCCACTACACCCCTACACCCAAACGCTTCTTGCGGCGGCCTTGGGTTAAACCGCGTAGCGAAATTCCGCTTCGGGCAATCCATCAATTTCAACGCGGCAACTCTGGCCTTGGGCCACGGGCCCGACGCCTGCGGGCGTGCCTGTCATAATCAAATCGCCCGCGGCGAGAGCCACATAGCTGGAAACGGCCGCGATCACTTCTGAGATCGGCCAGGTCATGTCGCCAATTTTTGCATTTTGGCGCAGCTGCTCGTCCACGTGGCAGCGGATCGCGGCGTCAGGCGAGATGCTTTGCCCCGGGACAATCGTGCCGATCACAGCACTCTCATCAAAGGCTTTGGACATATCCCAAGGGCGGCGTTGTGATTTCGCGTCGGCTTGTAAATCGCGACGGGTTAAATCATTGCCGGTCGCAAAGCCGAAGATATGCGATGCGGCGGACTCGGCGGTGATGTTTCTTCCGCCCGCTCCTATGGCCACCACCAATTCCGCCTCATGATGCAGGTCCTGCGTTAAGCTTGGATAGGCTAAAACAGCGCCGCTGGGCACAATGGCATCGGCTGGTTTGGTGAAAAAGAAGGGCGGATCGCGTTCATCATTGCCAAATTCCTTAGCATGTTCCGCATAATTGCGCCCCACGCAGAAAATACGCCGCACTGCAAAACGCTCGGCGCGGCCTGATATTTCGACGCTGGGCGCCGGGATTGGAAACATAAAATCTGTCATGCGCCATGGATGCGGCAAATTCGTGACAAGAGCAAGGCGCTCTTTTTTGAGTATTCTGCGGCCTTGGCCAGGGGCGATTTACGCTTTAGCTTGGATCGACCAACACGCAGGAAATTTCCTGTGCATGGAGCCGCCGGCAGGCGAGGTCTGCGCTGTGTTGCGTCAGACCGGTGAACAGGGCCTCATAGCCGCTGGCGCGGGCTTTGACTTTGCGTTCGGCGCCATCCAGCGTGGTCATTTCTGCCAAGGCCATGCGGAGCAGAACCCGTTCTGCCTCATAGCGGGAGTTGAATTTTCCAATATTTATGCCCCAGCTGCGGCTGCCGGAATTGTCGCGGCGGGCCACTGTCTCGGTTTCTTGCTCTGCCACGGGCGCGGCAACAAAAGAGAATTGTGGGGGGCGGGCGCGTGGTGTAGTGATCGACATTTCGGGCTCATAGGTCGAGGCCGAGACCTGCACAGCCACTGCCCCCGATGTCGCGGATTGAACTGCGGTTAGGATATCATCGGGTTGCACCAGCACTTCGGGCAAATCTGCCAAGAGCATATCGCCGGGCGCCCTGGCCTCGCCAAAGGGACGCATTTTGGGCCGGAGCGAGCGTTTTACCGCTGTCACCAGACGCAGCGTTTTTCCGCTCGGTTCATTTTCATTTTGACGATAGGGGGGCAGGCTGGGGCGCTGCAGTTTGGCGGTGGAAGGCGCGCGCTTAAATCCCATATCCAAAAGCTGTGCGACACGTTTGTTGCGCGCCGCTGTGGACGATCCACCAAACATTGTGGCGACAATGCGCTTGCCGCCGCGCTCGGCCGAGGCTACCAAATTGAAGCCAGCTGCACGGGTGTATCCCGTTTTTATTCCGTCGCTCCCCCTGTAGGCAGCGAGGAAGCGACGGTTGGTATTGTTCACTTTGCGGACCTTGGCATCGGCGCTGCGCCGCGAAAATAGGTTATAATATTGCGGGTAGTCATAGATCATATGACGGCCCAAAATGGACATGTCGCGCGCTGTCGAAAGGTGGCCTACGCGCGTCAGACCATGGGCATTTTTAAACGTCGTCCGAGACATGCCCATTGCGCGTGCCGTACGGGTCATACGCTTGGAGAAATTGGCCTCTGAGCCTGAGATGGCCTCTCCAATGGCCGTGGCCGCGTCATTGGCCGATTTGATGGCCGCGGCACGAATAAGATACCGCAATTTTATTTTTTGCCCGCGTTTGAGCCAGAGTTTTGACGGCGGCTCTGCCGCGGCATTGCGCGATACTGTGACATAGCTGTCCAATGAGATTTCTTTGTTCTCAATGGCTTGAAATGCCACATAGAGCGTCATCATTTTGGTCAAAGATGCCGGATGCAGGCGGGTATCTGCGTTGCGCGAATGGTAGATCTTACCATTGCGCGCATCCATAACCACCGCGGCATAGGGTGCGGCGTGTAGCGTCATAGACGGAAGAAGGGTCACCGCAAGAAAAGTTGCGGTGAAATAGGAAATGAGCCGGTGTTTCACGCCTGCTGCCTCGCTCTTTATAAGTGCCGGGATTTTCCCCGTGCTTTGCTCCCGGAAAGTCTAGCACAAACGAATCAGTGAAAAAATAGTCAAATTAAGGCTATTTTAAGAACTGAAGATCGCTCATTTGCGCAAATTAAAATCTTACCCACTAGATATTGTATGTTGCACAGATTTTGCCTTGAAATTGTCACATTTCCTGCAAAAGCGCGCTAACGTGTTTAAACGAGGAAGTTTTAAAAAACCTCGGGCCGTCGGGCGGCGCATCCGCTTTTTCCATCTCCCATTCATAGCGCCCCGGAATGTGAATTGCCGCAGCACCGGCTGCAAGCGCCGGGAGGATGTCGGATTTTATGGAATTTCCAATCATCGCGGTTGTGGACAGCTGCGCCCCGAAAATTCTTTGATAGGTTGAGATTTGTTTTTCACTGACGATATGGACGTCGTCAAAGAGATCCCCCAAACCTGATTGTGCCAATTTTTGCTCCTGATGCAGAAGATCGCCCTTGGTCACGAGCACCAGCGAATACTCCCGTGCGAGTTGTGGCAGACACTCGGCAACGCCGGGCAACAGGTGAATGGGATGGTTCAACATATCGCGTCCCATGGCCAATATGTCATGGATCACATCGGCAGAGACCTGGCCCTCGGAGACATCAATTGCTGTTTCGACCATGGACAGCGTGAACCCTTTTATCCCATAGCCATAGCGACCCAGGTTGCGCCGCTCAGCGGCCAACAGCTCTGCGTGCAAGGTGTCAGGGGGCATGTAAGCGCTGAGCATATCCGCAAAGCGGTCCTGGGTGAGGCGAAAAAATTCTTCATTCTGCCACAGCGTGTCGTCGGCATCGAGGCCCAAAATTTTGATACTGCTTGGCAAGCTGCCCCTTTCCATTAACCTCGATAGTTTTATATAGAGGGTCAGCAAGTGATTTTGCAAACCGGCGATCAGAGGTAAATATTGTGACGGCGCATTGGACAATGGCAGCAGATACTCCGGAAGATGAGGGCGATTTCGGCGTGGCCTTGGACAGCCGCCCAAAAACCAAACGACCGCCGCTTTACAAGGTGCTCATCCTAAATGATGATTACACGCCGATGGAATTCGTTATTATGGTTCTGGAGCGTTTTTTTGGTCTGACCCACCAAGAAAGTTTTGAACTCATGCTCACAGTGCATAAAAAAGGCTTGGCAGTGGTTGGGGTGTATAGCCGCGAGATTGCCGAAACTAAAGTGGCGCAGGTTTTGGATATGGCGCAGCGCCATGAACATCCGCTGCAATGCACCATGGAAAAAGAATAACCAGTGGCGCGTCTGACGCTTGCGTTTGATACAGGGCTCCCGCGGGGTGATGGGCCCGCCGCCCTGCTGCATCCGCCGATTGGTTTCGATCTGGCGGGACTTTCGGCCCCATTGATTATTCAGCCGCATGTCGCGCTC
This sequence comes from Planktomarina sp., assembly GCA_022425445.1. GTDB lineage: Bacteria > Pseudomonadota > Alphaproteobacteria > Rhodobacterales > Rhodobacteraceae > Planktomarina. The sequence goes on along the minus strand of JAKMFM010000186.1, from coordinate 6,123 downwards.
AATACCGCTTGGCGCAATCAAGGCTATGCCTGTGATGTTGTCCTGCCAGACAGACGCTTTGCCCTGGTGGTGGTATGTTGCACGCGCTCGAAGCAACAGACTGCGGATCTCATCGCACAGGCCGCGGCTTGCGCTGATATTGTTGTGGTCGATGGGCAAAAAACAGATGGGATAGACAGTCATTATAAGACGCTGCGGAAGTTGACAAACATGCAGGGCACAATCACCAAAGCACATGGGCGCCTGTTTTGGTTTGCCGGCATGCAATTGCCTGGTTTGCGCACGGTTGATCAAAATTTTGATGGGTTCACAACGCAATCGGGAGTATTTTCGGCTGGGGCGGTAGACCCCGCATCTGCATTGCTGGCGGAGGCCTTGCCCGAGCATTTGGCGGGAGATGTGTTGGATTTAGGCGCCGGTTGGGGCTATTTGTCGTCGGAGATTGTAAAGCGCGTCGCGGTCACGGGACTTGATTTGGTGGAAGCAGATCACTTTGCTTTGGACTGTGCCAAACGCAACCTATGCGACCCTCGGGCTCGGTTCCATTGGGCGGATGCACGCGATTGGAGCGGTGTTTATGATGCGATTGTGATGAACCCGCCATTCCACACCGGGCGCGAGGGTGATCCCGAATTGGGCAGCGCGTTTATCACTGCAGCCCGCCGTTGTTTGCGGCCCAAGGGGGCAATGTATATGGTGGCCAACCGCCACCTGCCGTATGAAACGACGCTAGAACAATGTTTTGCAAAGGTATTGGAGCTTCCTGGCAACGGTCGATTCAAGCTCTTTGAGGCATCTCGCCCAAAACGGAAATAACCGCTAGACTGCGTAGGATTCGCAACCTTTGGAGAGCTCATGTCTTTTTCAGTCACCGGTAAAACGGCCATTGTCACGGGCGCTGCCAATGGGGTGGGCTTGGCCATTGCCCGGCATCTGGCCGATGCGGGCGCTAATGTCATGTTTGCCGACAAGGATGAGGCGCGACTGCGTGCGGAAGTGGGTGATATGGCGGATGAGGCCAGTAATATCCGCTATTTTTCCGGAGATTTGCGGGAAAAATTGACCATTGCAAATTTGCTTTCGGCCACTTTGGATGCTTTTGATCAAGTCGATATTTTGGTCAACGGGGCGCGGCAAATATTGCGCACCTCTCCTCTGGAACAAGAGGATGAAAGTATCGAGACCATGTTGGACCAAAACCTTATGGCGGGATTTAAACTGTCGCAATTGGTGGCTCGGCGGATGATCAAACAGGGCAAGGACAGCGATCGCCCCTGTGTGGGCACAATCATTAACCTGTCGTCTATTGCGGCTCAAAGAACACAATCGGACCTGATGGGGTTTTCAGTCAGCTGCGCGGCGCTGGACCAAATGACCCGTTGCCTTGCGGTAAGCCTCGCGCCAGAGCGCGTGCGGGTGAACGCGGTGGCTTTTGGCTCTGTCATGTCTGCATCTCTGCAAGATCATCTCCGAGAGCATCCCGATCATCGTGATGCGATTTTGGCGGCGACGCCACAAGGGCGCATAGCGGCGCCGACAGAGGTTGCGGAAGCTGTGCAATTTCTAGCCTCAGACAGCTCGTCTTTTGTCACGGGTGAAATATTAACCGTAGATGGTGGCCGCAGCCTGGTTGACGCGGTGAGCACATCGCTGCATTGAAGAGAGCTATGATAGAGACATTTGATTCCGAAAAAGCCGCTGCAAGCGCATGGTTCCGCCAGTTGCGTGACGATATTGTTGCCCGTTTTGAAGCAATAGAGGCACAGCATGAGATAGATGCGCTTTGCGGCACTTTTACCGTCACCCCAACGCAGCGCACGGCTGCAGATGGCTCGGATGCGGGCGGTGGGTTGATGAGCGTGATGCGTGGTGGCCGGGTGTTTGAGAAAGTTGGGGTGAATGTCTCCACGGTTTTTGGTACGTTGGGCGCACGGGCGCAGGAGGCTATGGCTGCGCGCAAGGGTATCCCTGGCATGCGTGATGATCCAAGATTTTGGGCGGCGGGCATTTCACTTGTGGCTCATATGCAAAATCCGCATTGTCCGGCTGTACATATGAATACGCGGATGTTTTGGACGCCACATGCCTGGTGGTTTGGCGGTGGGTCGGATCTCAATCCCTGCATTGAATATGCAGAGGACACAGCGCAGTTTCACGGGGTTTTAAATTCTTATTGCGCAGCGCATGGGGCTGATATCTATCCGCGCTACAAGGCTTGGGCGGATGAATATTTTTACATCCCCCACCGCAACCGAGCGCGGGGCGTGGGCGGCATCTTTTATGACGATCATTGCACCGGTGATTGGGAAAAAGATTTTGCGCTCACTCAAGATGTCGGGCGCGCATTTTTGCCGGCCTATGCACCTTTGGTCGAAGCGCGGCTTAAGCAGCCGTGGGGCCCGGCGGAACGTGATGCCCAATTGGTTCATCGTGGATTATATGCCGAATATAACTTGCTGTATGATCGCGGTACGAAATTCGGTCTTGAAACTGGCCACGATCCAGATGCGGTCTTAATGAGCCTGCCGCCTTTGGCGAAATGGACTTAAGTCTCTGGGGGCTGGCTGCAGGGTGTCGCGCGGCTTTCCGATCAAGCGGCGCTATCTGAGCATCGGTTACTCCGGGTAGACCTTCCCTGGGTTCATCAGATTTTTTGGATCGAGAGCCGTTTTAACGGCCCGCATCATCTCCAGTGCAACAGGATCCTTGCGCCGGGCCATCGAGTTGCGTTTGGATAGCCCGATGCCGTGTTCGGCCGAAAAGCTGCCTTGTAACCCAAGGACCACATCCTCGATCGCCTCTGTAATCGGCTCTTTGAAGCGGCCGCTCGTATCTGAGGGGTAGAACGTGTAGTGCAGGTTTCCATCGCCCAGGTGCGACAGGTAGAATTCTTGACCGTCTGGATCAATTTTCTGCACGCGGTCTGTGATCTGCTTCAAAAAGCTCGGCACGGCCTCCAGGGGGACGGCGACATCCGTGTCCACCGCCCCAGGAAATCCGACAGTGATTTCAGCGGCGGCCTCTCGACGGGCCCACATACTGCGCCGCTGGGATTCATTTTGTGCGATGACGGCGTCCTGCGCCTTGTCGCTCGCAATCATATCCATAAGAGCTGTTTCTAAAATGGCTTGTAACTGCGGGGTTCCGCTCTCGTCATGGTGCAAATCGGATGCGCGCGTGCTGGCCACTTCGACTAGAATATTCACCTCATGGACGCCTTCAAAAGGCTCTTCAGCGCCAGGAATTTTTTTGATATGCCGCTCGATATATCGCCTCGGCATGAACTCAAAGGCTTCTACTCCGCCTCCGGTTTCATTTTGCAACCGGTTGAGCAGCGGCAGCGCATCTTCCAATTGGCGCAACCCGACCATGGCCGTAACATAGGCCAGAGGCTTCCGATAAAGACGCAAAACCGCAGCCGTAATAATGCCCAAAGTTCCTTCAGCGCCGATGAACAAATGTTTGAGATTAAGGCCAGTGTTATCCTTGCGCAGTTCTGACATCAGATTCATCACCTGCCCATCGGCAAGAACCACCTCCAGCCCAAGGCAGAGATCGCGCGTATTGCCATAGCGCAACACGTTAGAGCCACCGGCATTTGTCGAGAGGTTGCCACCGATCATCGCCGAGCCCCGGGCACCGAAAATGAGTGGAAAAACCAAATCATGATCATCAACGGCTTGGTGTATACTGTCCAACACCGCCCCACTTTCCACGATGGCGATTTGAGCGTTGGGCTTGATATCCCGAATGGCATTCATCCGATCGAGGCTGATCATAATCGCATCTTGCGCCTTGGTCGCGCCGGTCAGGCCAGTGTTGCCTCCGACAGGCACCATAGCGATATTTTTTGCAAAACAGGCGCGCGCAATCGCTTGAACCTCTTCGGTATTGGCTGGGCGGGTGACGGCCAAGGGTTGCCAGTGATAGACATCCGTCCAATCGCGGGTCCAAGCCTGTGCATCTTGCCCTGTGACCACATATTTGTCGCCAATACTGGCCCGAATTTGATCCAAAAGTTCCATAGGCGATGCTAGGGCAAAAAAATAGGAAATAGCAAGTCAGATAAGTGCTTGACGAGGGCCGCAGCATTGCCTATTTCCCGCACCCAGAGGCGGTATAGCTCAGTTGGTTAGAGCAGCGGAATCATAATCCGCGTGTCCGGGGTTCAAGTCCCTGTGCCGCTACCAAAACTCATTTAAAATCACATAACTAAAAGCCTCCTTCCTTTTGTGGCTAGTTGGCTCAATACTTAGACACAGTTAGACACTTTTCTAAGGTAATGAGTTAATGGCAGAATCTGTTAATTCAAAGAAAGCAATCAAGAAAATAAGGCGTGGATTAAGCATCTATCGCATAGGTAGCTCGCCGTTTTGGCATGCTCGAATTTATGATCCTGTGAAGAAAAAGTATGTTGTTCGGAGCACGAAAGAGGCGAGCAGGATTGAAGCGATAGAAGTCGCATCTGAAGCGCACAGATGCTCCGTTGATTTTCTGTGCCAAGGGTAGGGGCTTCAATGTTCAAACGATAATCAACTTGTTTCAGAAACTGTATGAAGAAGCCGGCATTACAGGTGCGAGCTCTCATAGTGGTCGTCGTCAATTTGTTACGGAGTTTGCTGATAAAGGTATCAACGCTCGAGTCATTCATGCACTTGCTCGGCACAAGCATCTGAACACAACTATGAGGTACATCGATATCAATGCAAATAAGATGCGGAGCGCGATTGAGTTAATAAACTAGGTTAACGAGTTTTATTTTTTAAATGCACTCTGCGGTAACCTCTGAATATTAGAACCTTTCGCAGCCTTTACAAAAGTGAATTGCATCCTGCCGTTGTTGCGCAAGTAAGAGCCCGCCGGTAATTTAGGGTCGCCATTGTTTATAAGCATAATGTCTATATCACCATCACTATCCACATCTGCAAATTTTATTGCTTCAATGAAAGTATTCCATTCGTTACCCTCTGACGTCGTGGTAAACGAAGCAGGAGCCACAGATAATTCATATAGCTTTGAATTAAATGTCCCGTTGCCGAGATTTTCTGCCACTTCAATTGCTGTGCCGACATAAAGTTCACCAGCTCTAGACAATACGATGTCGTAATCGCCGTCTTGATCTAAATCCCACGAGCTCACTTCAGGGACAGTGCCCCATTTTTCATTCATTGGCAGTTTAATTCTACGGTATGAAAAAGATCCCCTTCCATTATTGAGAGCGACACCAGTTTGCCAATTTCCGTTCCAATCGAAAAATTCGTGAGCGGCATGAATTAAGTCTAAATCTCCATCGTTATCGATATCTGCAAGCTCAATCGCAAATGCGAAGATGTTCCCACGCTGTTTCTTTCTTAGATAACCAGTTCCATCATTCATTAAACAGTGAATTTTACCGCCCTTGGTCATATCAGTTATTATGACGTCCATATCGCCATCAGCGTCAATATCGCCAGTTGCTCCACCATGATCAAAGACTGTAAAATTTGATGCGCTGAGGTGCGTGTCTGAACTTTCTAAAAGTGTTCCATCAGATTGTGAAAGAAAATATGAGTCACGAATACCGTTGTGGTTTCCAACTGCATGATCAGCGATGTAAACGTCTAAGCGTCCGTCTCCATTGAAGTCAGCAACTAAATTTTGTCGCGCTAGCGAATGCCCTGGACGTTCTCGCAAGTCCCTCACAAGATCATCCCTGAGAGTATAGCGACCACGACCACTGTTTATGTACAAACTTGGCTTGGTAAGGTTTGAATTGCAGTATCCTTTTGAACCACAAATATCCCCAGTATCCTCCGAAACCACACCTCTTTGTGCATCAGCATCTGGGCGCTGAACACCAGTTACCCAAATGTCTAGGTGTCCATCATTGTTGAAATCAGCAACAACAGGAGAATGTGTCCACCAATAACGATCTCGCGTTGGTTTGGGTGACTTGGGTGGTACCAATAGGCTCCCATTATTTTCAATTTCAATGCCAGCAACGGGTATAATCACATTCTTAGGAGTATTTTCTATTGATGTGGATGTCGTTGCAGCATCGCATGACACAAGGAAGAATAGTGCGACGACGCAGATGACTTTCTTCAAAATCTTCACTCCTGTCTAAAGTTGACGCTGGCTGAG
>JAKMFM010000183.1 GCA_022425445.1 Planktomarina sp. | reverse complement strand
ATCAGCCATTTTCTTCTCCTGAAAATATGTACTGACGCTGCAAGGCCCCTGCAGCCGGGTTACAACAAGGGCACACCCCCTGCCTTAATTCCACTGCCCCATGCGGAAGAGCGGATCTTTGACCCCGGGCCGTTTGGGCACGGGGAATTGCTAACCTACGTTTGAAAAATACGCGGTGTGATGGTGCGCGCTTCACTGATCGCGCTTTGAATCGGACCTAGTGCTGGCAGCGTCATGTGTCGGATCAAGCGATAAGCCCAAATCACGGTGCAAAACGGCAAAGCGGCCAAAAAAATCAATGCGAGATAAACGCGGTATTCATTTTTTGAGTGCCGAAGACGTCTGGGTTGCTTTGACAGTCCGGTTATTTCATTTGCAAAGTCAGTCATGATACTTCTCCTGAAATTGGCTGAAGACTTTTGACTGTCTTCAGTAAAACCCGCTCTTCGCCATTCTCGAGGGCGCTCTTTTCGGCAGCATCTCGCAGAGATTTGGCGGCGGAAATTCTTGTAAGTATGGGGTGAGAGGCAACAATCGCGTCTAAGGCCGACTGTGCATCCGCATCCCATGGGAAATCGCGGCGCAGTGTTGTGGGCGTGGCCGGCGTGGCATCCATCTCTGTGCCCAGAGGCAGGATGTGAAACAAAGCATCAAACAGGCTGTTGCAAACTTCCTGCAACAGATAGGTTGCGCCGGCGTACCCCATAAATGGTGTGCCAGTTGCCCGGCGAATTGCGGCGCCTGGGAAAGAGGCGGGAATAAAAGATGGTGCAGGACCAAAGCCGGCCTTCATTTCAGCCAGATACATTTTCTCATTGATCGAGCCTAAGACCAGCAAAGGCTTTCTCTCATGCATGAGGGCGCGCACAGAGTCATTATCTGTCTTCTGGCCGCGCTGTCGGGAGATGGCAAAGGCGCAGGGCAATCCCAAATCGGTTTCAAGATAATTTTGAATGCCTCGTGTATAGGTGTCATTGGCCACAATAGCGAAAGAGGCGGTGGCAAAAAAATCCTGTGTCACCGAGCGCCAGAGATCCCAAACGGGCTTAATGGTGGAATGCTTTTCCTGTTCGATAAAGGGTTCTGGATCCAAATCCAGAAGTTCCCCTAAGCTGCGCAGAAATTTCGTTGTGGACTCAATTCCGATAGGGGCTTGCAGATAGGGCTTGTTGAGCAGCTCACAAAGCCCACGGCCAAATTCACGATACATGCAAATATTTACATCGGCATTCACCAGATTGCGCATTTCAGCAATATGTGTCCCAAGCGGCATAACCATATTGACCTGTGCACCAATGCCTTCGATCAGGCGCCGTATCTCAGCAAGATCTGATGGCATATTAAATGTGCCATACATCGGCCCTAAGATATTCACCCGTGGTGGCGCACCTTCGTCGCGCTTTTTCTCCGGAGGCATCCGGCCTTTGGTCATGCCAAATTCATTAAAAATCCACGTCATCGCGCGATCGGCGGTTTGCCATTGATCTTCATCAATTGTTCGGGGGAGGAACCTTTGAATATTGGTGCCTTGCGGTGTGACCCCGCCGCCGATCATCTCCGAGATTGAGCCGGTGACAACAACCGCAGGTAAGGCTGGATCCAGCACATCCCAAGCGCGTTTCATCGAGTCTTCGGTTCCGGACCCCATTTCTTCTTCACCCAAGCCGGTGACAACGATGGGCAATTCATGTGGGGGCAATCCGTCAGTGTAATGAAGGACAGAGGTCACCGGCAGGTTTTCACAGCCAACCGGGCCATCGATGATGACTTGCAAGCCTTTGGTCGCGCAGAATGCGTAAACAGCGCCCCAATAGCCGCCTGCGCGGTCATGATCTTGCACCAACATTAAATCATCTCCGCCGCTTTGGCCGCTCGGGCTTTTTTCTCAAGCTTTTTGAGATTCACCGCGCGGAAATTTGGTTGTAGGTTGGGTTTACCGGCCCAAATTCCGCCAGTATCGCCCTGACCTACACCCTCAAAGAAGGAGCGCATGTGATCCATCCTGGCCTTGTTTGCCATGGCCGCGTTGATTACCTTTGCCAATGAGCCGGCGCCCGCAGCACCCATCAAAGGCCGTGCGGAAATTAAATTTGTGAAATATAGCGAGGGTATTCCCAGCTCCTTGCCCTTTTGAACAACGGGAGTCGTGCCAATGGCCAAATCTGGACGAATGGCTTCCATCGCCGCGCAATCATCTTCCAAAGAGGCGCGAAATTTCACTTTTACCCCGTGGGATTCGAGCCATTGTGCATCTTGTGCCGACCAGTGTGTTTTCGGACAGGCCGTGCCCACATAGGGAACATCTGCACCGCTTTCGATCAGTAGGCGGGCCACCAATAGCTCACTGCCCTCATAGCCTGATAAGGTTATTGTGCCCTGGATCGGTGCTTGCTTCAGGGCCGCGCTAATTTGAGGAACAAATTGATTTTGTGCCGCTGCAATGACATCTGCTGGAAGCGCGAAAGCCTCACCAATTGCGGCAATCCAAGCGATTGTGCCTTCGACGCCGACGGGCGCTGAGCCGACAATGGGACGACCTGCGGCTTCAAATTCACGGATGCTGGCGGTGTAAAATGGGTGAATGGCCGCCACCGCCCCGCAGTCCAAAGCGGAATAAAGTTCGCGCCATTCGCGACATGGCACAACCGTGCCTGCTGCCAGACCGAGAGGCGCCAGCATTTGCCCAATGACCATCGGATCTGCTGGGAACATTTCACCCAGAAGGCTGACCGTGGGCCGGTCCGATTTGCCCATGGCGGGCATTGGCACCGGGCCGGCGGCGATCTCTTTGCGGGCATAGTTTAGCATAGCCCCGGACAGCACGTCCTTGGCCTCTGCATGAGTTGGAATACCAAAGCCGGGCACATCTATGCCAACAATCCGCACGCCATTGATCTGTTCTGGTAAGAGACGTAATGGCACACCGGAAGCGGTTGGCACACATAAATTTGTAACAATAATCGCATCAAGCTTTTCGGGATCTGCGATATCATGGACCGCTTCGCGAATATCTTCAAACAGCTTGCCTGTGACCAGGGTTTCCGAGTTGAACGGCACATAGCCCACCGAGCGCCGTGCCCCATAGAAATGCGACACAAATGTCAGACCATAAACGCAGCAGGCTGATCCGCTTAATATTGTTGTCGTGCGTTTCATGCGCAGACCGACCCGCAGTGACCCAAAGGCAGGGCACATGCTTTGTGGTTTTTCGTGCGGTCCCTGCGGGTAATCTTTGGCGTATTGGTCGAGAATTTCTGATTTTCCGGCTGCGCGCGCGGCCGCCTGAAGCGTATCTATCCCAGCGGAACATCCGCCCTCTGCCGCCACAGCCTTGGACGTTTCGCTGGCTTCAATGACTTGCAGTGTGCCAGAGGCATCGAAACTGACGTCAAACCCCTGGCGATCGGCCTCAGACATCATCATAGACCACTTCTAAACTTGCGCGGGGCGCGGCTTTTTTCCCGCGCATATCCATGTCTGTTGCGGGTACCAATTGATAATCGCCACCCGTGTCTTTGGCGTCAAACAGGCTCAAAAGACCATCTTGATCCAGAGGAGTTGGGCGCACGGGCGGCGCAAGGCCAACGGCCTCTCCCAACTGGCCAAACAAGCCACCCCATTGCGATTCAGCGGTTCCAACAATCTGATAGTTTGCCGATTTTTTACGCAGATCATCATCTTGGGGAATCGCTGCCAAAATCGGGATATCGACGGCTTTGGCAAAGGCCGCGGCTTCACCGCTGCCATCATCCTTGTTGATAACCAACCCAGCGACACCGACGTTTCCGCCAAGTTTGCGGAAATATTCAACCGCTGAGCAAACGTTATTGGCCACGTAAAGAGATTGCAGGTCATTGGAGGCCACCAGGATGACCTTTTGTGCCATATCGCGGGCGATGGGCAGGCCGAATCCGCCACAGACAACGTCGCCCAAGAAATCGAGCAGAACATAGTCGAAATCCCAATCGTGGAACCCCAATTTTTCCAGCAATTCGAATCCGTGAATAATTCCGCGGCCGCCGCATCCGCGTCCAACCTCCGGGCCGCCGAGCTCCATGGCAAACACGCCGCCACGTTTGAAACACACGTCGCCAATTTTCACTTCCTCTCCAGCAATTTTCTTTTGGCCGGAGGTTTCAATGATCGTAGGACAGGCCTTACCGCCGAAGAGCAGGGATGTTGTGTCTGATTTCGGATCGCATCCAATCAGCAACACCCGCTTGCCTTGCTCGGCCATCATATGGCTCAAATTGGCGAGGGTGAAAGATTTGCCGATGCCGCCTTTTCCATAGATGGCGATAATTTGAGTTTTGCTCGTAGGTTCGCCCTGAGGCACCTCAAGAGAGATATCTTCATGGGCCTCATCTCGCAAACGCTGATCGAAATTTTTTAGATTTGGCACTTCATCTTTCACGACGGTTTCTCCCAATTGAGCATCATTTTCAAACATGACGAATCCTGAAAGGCTGTTTGATAGGCCTCGGGCGCATCGGCTGCTGATGATGAATGTGTGATCAACTCGCTAAGGCTCAGAGCGCCGCTCTCAACCAATGCACGCGTTGCGGTTAGGTCATCGCGGTCCCATTCTGCGGCCACGCGAAATTTGGCTTCTTTCATAAAGGCTGGTGGAAAGGCAAAGCTTATGGGGTCGGTGTAAAAGCCAGCCAGGACAATCTCGCCGCCTTTGGACAGGCGTCCAATCAATTGAGCCAGGACCTCAGTGGAACCGGACGCATCATAGATAGATTTGTAATCTTTTCTTGGATCATCTTCTGGTGCCACTACCTGATAGCCCTTGGCGCCCATGCGGCGGGCAGGGTCAATTTCCCAAACTGTTGGTGACGGTGCGCCAGCGGCGACGGTGAGGCGGGCCAATAACCGTCCCAAGACACCGTGACCTATGATTAAATCTGGGACGGATTTTCCAGGTCCAGCCATGGCGTGCCGCGCAGTGGCAGCTAGGGCCAATAAAGCCCCTTCGGCGCCCATAGCCCCATCCAATTTTGTAACGCGATCTTCATTGCTGACCAAATAACGTGCGGCACCGCCAAAAAGTCCGAAAGCGCCATCATAGCAGTTGGCGCCCGGTACAAAGACCGTATCCCCGGCTTTAAAGGCGCTAGATTGCGGCGCTTCAACCACTTCGCCAGTGGCCTCATATCCCGGCACCAGGGGATACCCCATGCCTGGGAAGGGTGGCATTTGCCCGGACCAAAACAGTTTTTCAGTTCCTGTGGAGATGCCAGAATGCTTAATTTGCACAACCAAGTCTTTCGCCTGCGGCGCAGCCACATTGAGCGTATCGAGACCGATGTCTCTGGGCCCATTTAAGACGATAGCAGTTGTCTGCACAATAAAACTCCCTTTGGATTTCATGACGGGGCACATGCCAGTCCGAAATCTTTCATACACTGTACTTTAAAAGTGACATTTTTAACTGTCAACTAATATTGACAATTATAGAGGGGCGAGCTTGTGGGCCTCTAAACAGCGCGTGACGAAGGGGCGAGCCGGTTTCGGAGTCTTGGTGACCTCAAAGCCGGCTTGACGGCAAAGCGACGAAATTTCCTGAATAGAGCGCGTTTTTCCTGTGCGCATCGCCAATGTATACAGGGCGAAATAGACATCTCCCGCTGGTTCTGGGCGCGCGCCCCCTGACATGGGTTCAGAGATGAACAGTCGTCCACCCACAGGCAAGCTGTCCCAACATTTTGCCAAAAGCATCGTCACCGTCTCATCGGTATGGTCGTATAAAACCCGTATCAGGCTGATAGAATCGGCCCCCTTGGGAATTAGGTCAGTTTTGAATGACCCACAGGCGATCTGCGCGCGATCGTCCATGCCGGCGGCTGCGAATCTCGGTGCGGCAGTGGGTGCGACCTGCTCCAGGTCAAACAACATTAACTTCACATGTGGATGCGCCTGGCCGACCTGCTTCAGAAAAGCGCCGGAGCCACCGCCCACATCAAGCAAGGTATCCACGGTAGAGAGATCCAGGCTGCGCAGCGTATCTTCTGCGACCAATTCTTGGCTGCGAGCCATCAAGTCAGAATAGGTTTTGGCCGTTTGCGGCTCCATCTCGCCACCAAAAACATAAGGCCAAAAATCGGCCAGCTCTGTCTGTGTATCGCCTCGAAAAAAGGCCGCTGGATCACGCAGATCGCGGTAGAGGACATCGTGGTGCCGGATCATATCACTTAGGCCTGGAACTCCTAGCAAGGCTGCGCTGGTCTTGCTGAGCGCAAAGCGCTCACCGCGCTGTGAGCGCAGCAGTTTTAAGGCCACAGCCGCCCGCAACAAAATTGCCATCCGATCCGGTGGCACCCTACAAATCTCGGCGAGCTCTTCAAGTGTTTTTGGGCCCTTTAACAGGAGGTTGAAGATGTCGAATTGCACCAGTGCCATGAGAATTTGTGAATGGCAAAACCCTGCCAAAAGATCAAATAAAGCAGCGCCTTCACGTCGCACCATCCGACGGGTCAAGAAATTTTTCGCTGCCCATTTTTGGAATCTGCGCGAAGCAATCAGACGGTTTGACCAGCCCCCAATCCCATACCACGCGCCAGCCTCATGCTCACCGCGCATCACTCACCCGGGTGAAGATTTGAGTGTTTGCTGCGCCATTTCACGGGCGTTAACATCTCAGCTTGCGCATTGACCATTTTGGCCAACATGGCTTCGCCGGGGCAGCATGGTATAGAAGAGATTGCGCCGCCTAAGATATTTTTCATATGCGAAATCGCGCCTTCGATACCATATTCTGCAACCGCGTTTGGCCGGCCATGTAGGTCGTCTTGTCCAGCGGGCTTGCCCAATTCGGCCTCACTGTAAAGAGCATCGCGTAGGTCATCGGCCACCTGAAAGGCTTCGCCAATGCGCGATCCCAGCTCATCCCATTGCCCGCCATCTTGGCCAGCTGCAATTGCACCCATTTGTGTTGCTGCAACGAAAAGGGCGCCAGTTTTTGCTCTGTGATAGGCGCGCAAATCTATTTTCTGTTCACTTTCCCAGCCCTGTCCTGCGCATATGCCATTGGGCATTCCGGTCTGCTTGGCCAGGATACTCATCAACCCAATCGCGCGCTCTGGATCTATGGATGCGTGGCGCGTGAGAATTTGAAAAGCCATGACAATGAGACTGTCGCCAGCCAAAACCGCAAGCGGCTCGCCGTAGGCACGATGGAGGGAGGGTTTGCCCCGCCGGGTTTCGGCATCGTCAAAGCATGGCAAATCATCATGCACCAAAGAGGCGCAGTGGATACATTCTAACGCAGCTGCGGCCGCATTAGTCAATTCGGGACGATCATCACCGCAGGCCGTGGCGACACTCATCAAGATGGTTGGGCGAATACGCGCGCCACCGGGGCTGACCGCATAGTGCAATGCAGAGGCAAGTTTGGCAGGGGACGGGGCGGTTTGCCCCAAGCTTACGGCGTCAGATATCGCCGTTTCAATTCGGGTTTTAAACCCCATGATCTCGTCCTCACATTGAATAGCCATTCAAAAATGTAATCTCTTGATGACATATGTAATGTAAACTAGAATGGACACATCAAGCGGATCTGTCAATCGAAAGCTGTGAAGGAGGCCTGTGAGATGAAGCATGTCGCCATTATCGGAGCTGGCATCGGTGGCCTCGCGGCCGCAATGCGACTGGCCCACGGCGGGGTAAAGGTGACAGTTCTGGAACGTCAGGCGACTCCTGGCGGCAAAATGCGCAGCTTGCACTCCGCCGCAGGTATGATCGATGCTGGCCCAACTGTTTTAACAATGAAACCAGTTTTTGAGGTGTTATTTCGTGACGTTGGCCGCCAATTGGCAGATTACGCCACATTGACACAAGAAGACATCTTGGCCCGACATTTTTGGAGCGATGGTACACGCTTGGATCTCATGCGCGATCCGCAAGCCAGTTTGGAAAATGTGCGGCACAGTTTTGGGGCGGCGGCGGCGGTTGAGTTTCACAGATTTTCGCGCGACGCCCAGCACCTGTTTGAGCAGCTCAATGAACCGATGATGCAAGCCGCAACGCCAGCTTTGCGGAAGATGATTCCGGTGATTTTGAAATCTCCTCGAACCATTATCAGGATGGATCCTCTGCGGTCTCTGGCCCAGTCCCTTGCGCATCGGTTTTCCGATCCGCGTCTGGCACAACTCTTTGCGCGTTATGCGACCTATATCGGTGGCCTGCCGCAGGCCTCGCCTGCGTTACTTGCTTTGATCTGGCATGTCGAAAGCCTGGGGGTTTGGCATGTGAAAGGTGGTATGAGGCAATTGGCCTTTGGCATGGAGGCCTGCGCTCAAGATTTGGGCGCTGAATTTCATTATGAAAGTTTTGTTAGAAAATTTGAGAGCACAGACGATGGCAGATATCAACTTGAATGTGATGGCCGTTTGATTTCCTGTGATGCTGTTCTGTTCAACGGAGATCCAAATGCCCTGACCCGCGGTTTTTTGGGGCCAGAGGCCAGCACCGCCACCACCACCCAGGCCACGATGCCGCGTAGTCTTTCGGCCCATGTCATGAGCTTCGCGGCACAAGTAGAGGGCCTGCCGCTTGCCGCGCATAACGTGCTTTTCGCAGCAGATCCAGATCAGGAGTATCGGCCATTGGCGCAGGGCGCTCCCCAACATGATCCTACGCTCTATATCTGTGCCCAGGACAGGTTTGGATCCCAAACGCCAAGTGGGCAAGAGCGCTTTGAAATTATTCTAAACCATCCGCCCAGCGCTCAAACGACGGTCCCCTCACAGAAGGTTCGCGAACAATGTCAGACAATATTTCTAGATCACCTCACGCGTCACGGGCTGAGCTTCACACCGCGCCCACCGGCCAACACGCTAACGATGGCCGAGGATTTCGCGCAGATGTTTCCGGGCTCGGAAGGATCCCTTTACGGGCGATCTCCGCACGGCATGATGGCGGCCTTTGCGCGCCCAACGGTCAGAACGAAAACCAAGGGGCTCTATCTGGTGGGCGGGGGAGCGCATCCGGGTGCCGGGGTGCCGATGGCGACACTCTCCGCCAAGCATGCGGCCGCGGCGATCTTAAGCGACCTCACTTTGACATAGAGGTTCCGCCAGGTGGCTATGCCTGGTGGTATATTGATGGCGTTAGCGATGATGGCAAGCGTGCCGTTTCTGTCATCGGCTTTATCGGTTCGGTCTTCTCGCCATGGTATGCTTGGTCGGGCCGTGGGAATCCTAGCAATCATTGCTGCATCAATGTTGCAACCTATGGTCGAGGTGGCCGCTTTGCCATGACGGACCGTGGCCAGACGGCGTTGCGGCAAACTTCAGATATGCTCACCATTGGCCCATCGTCCCTGCATTGGACCGGAAAGCAATTGGTGATTGACGTGGATGAAATATCTTCATTGCCCATCATTTCTAGAATGCGGGGACGGATCACTTTGACCCCGCCGGCCCTCACACAAATTGAATTGCCGCTCACAGCTGATGGGGCTCATGTCTGGCGTCCGTTTGCACCGATTGCGCGTATTTCTGTCGATCTAGAGGCGGAGGGCTGGCAGTTTGATGGGCATGGCTATTTTGACAGCAACTTTGGCACGCGCGCCCTGGAGGAGGATTTTAGCTCTTGGACCTGGGCTCGGTATCCGACTCAATCAGGGGCCACCTGTTTTTATGATGCTGAGCGCCGCGATGGCACGCGCTTGGATGCGGCCATTGGATTCACCCCGGACGGCCAGGCCGCACATGTTTCGGCGCCGGGATCTGCGCGCTTCAACCGAACGCTCTGGGCTCTTCCCCGCGCCACCCGTGCTGATCCAGGGTATCGACCAAAGCAGATCAAATCCATGCTCGACGCGCCATTTTACTCCCGATCCGTTGTCGAAACCGTGCTGAATGGTGAGCGGGTGCAGGGGGTGCATGAAGCGCTCGATCTCAACCGCTTTGACTCACCGATCATCAAATCCATGCTGGCTTGCCGTGTGCCGCGCCGGGCAAAGTGGAAATTCTAACTATTCTGCGAGCATAGCGCCGCTGGATTGGGCGCGTTCTTTGCGTTTCAGCTCGGCCATGGCGGCTATAAAAGCGCCGGTATGCCCTTGGCCCCATGACATGGCGTGGCGTTCGTTGATGGCCACGGCATCAACTAAAAACTGAACCTCCGGCAGCGGTCGCGCGTAGAGCACTGGGGACCTTGGCATGACCAAACCTGCGGCTGTTCGGAGCGACGATTTTGCAAGAAGCGCCATTTTCTGTGCTTTAGTTGTTCGGCCCCGGTGGGTGATGGAATCATAGTGATTGCGGGCCACGGCTTGACCGATTGCGTCATAAATATAGCGGGCCGCATAGATTCCCGTACGGGCATTCAGCGGTAATGCGGCAACGCCGGCCTCGGATCTCACATAGAGCGCATGGGCCTCGGATAATAGTTTTTTAACCATACGGCGCAGTTCTGGGGTCGCCTCGGTCACGCTCAAAACTTGCTGTGGATCAAGCCCTTCGGCATCGATCCACTCAAGTGGCAGGTAAATTCGTCCTGCCCGTGCATCCTCGCCCACATCCCGCGCAATATTTGTCAGCTGCATCGCCACACCTAGATCGCAAGCCCGCGCCAATGCGTCTGCATCGCGCACGCGCATCAAGACACACATCATTGCACCCACGGCAGAGGCCACGCGGGCGCAATAGCCGCGCAGGTCCGAGAGGCTGGAATAGCGGTGCTCCATTGCGTCCCATGCCAAACCTTCCAACAAAGCTTCGGGCAGGGCGGCTGGCATTTCGAAATCCTCCACCACTGAAGCAAAGGCCCGATCCTCGGGGGCATTGCGCGGTCGTCCCGCATAGACACGTGCCAACCTTTCTTGCAATTCAATCACGGCGCGGGTCTTGTTCTGCCCCTCATCCACTTCGTCATCGGCCAATCGGCAAAAGGCATAGAGCGCCAAGGCCGGATCACGGACGGAGGCGGGTAATAATTTTGATGCAGCATGAAAAGACAATGACCCGGTGCGAATCACGTTGCGGCAATGCTCCAGATCATCAGGGCGTATCATTCAGCGGCCATCCGTGTTTTGCTCTGTGCAACCGGCGCATCGGGCACAAGTTTTGACAAGACCTCTGCGCTGGAGATGACGCCAGGCAGCCCGGCCCCCGGATGCGTTCCTGCGCCAACAAGATAGAGGCCGCGTGCCTCTTCGCTCACGTTATGGGGTCGGAACCAAGCGCTCTGCAGAATGCGCGGTTCAATGGAAAATCCCGCGCCATGCGGGCTGAGATAGCGATCCTCAAAGGTTTCGGGGGTAAAAATTGTTTCCGTTGAAATGCAGGCTTCGAAGCCGGGCATCAATTTCTCCACTTCGGCGGCCACCTTGGCGCGGTAGATCGGCATCTCCTTTTGCCAATCGACTTTGTTCTTCCAGCCCAAATGTGGGACGGGTGATAGTACATAGAATGTATCATCCCCCGCGGGCGCGACACTTGGGTCGGTCACAGATGGCCTGTGGATATAGAGGCTCATGTCGTCCGACAAACGGCCTTTGAGAAAGATGTCTCGCAACAGGCCCTTATAGCGTGGTCCATTGGCGATCGTATGATGCCCCACATCCGCCCATCGGCCCGCGGTTCCTCGCGTTCCAAAATACCAAACGAATAAGCCCATTGACCAGCGCTTGCGGGCAAGTTTCCCGCTCGTCCAACGTCTGCGGCTGTGGTTGCGCAGGAGGTGATCATAGGTATGACCGGCATCGGCATTGCTGACAATCAATGGCGCATCGAACCTTTGGCCGTCGGTGAGAACAACCGCTTGCGCAGCCCCGTTCTTGATAAGAATTTCATCCGCGACTGCGTTTTGGTGAATTTGCCCGCCTTGGGCGCGCACCACTGCGGCCATGGCATCCGCAATCTGTTGCACCCCGCCCATCGCGTAATGCACACCATAAGTTTTTTCCAAATGCGCCACCAAAGCATAGATTGAGGTGACATGCGTCGGGTCGCCACCGATGAACAAGGGGTGAAAGGAGAGGGCCATTCTGAGCCGCTCATCTTTGACGCGCCGCGCAGCCAGACCATAAATTGAACGATCCGCGCGCAACATGGCAAATGTCGGCAGAACCTTTAGGGTTTCCCAAAGCCGGTGCATGGGCTCGGCTACCATACCCTCATAGCCGATGATATAGCGTTTCTGCGAGTCTTTCAAAAAGCGTTTGTAGCCGGGCAGATCCGCAGGGTTCAGCCTCTGGACTTCGGATTGCATTTTCTCATCATCGCCGCTGGCCCGAAAATATGACCCATCCGGCCAACGAATCTCATAGAAGGGTTCGAGCGGCCGCAGATCTACATCTGCGTGAAAATCTCGACCACAGGCGGCCCAAAGGGATTCAAACACTTTCGGCATAGTGACAATCGTCGGCCCCAAATCAAATCGGTGACCATCTTGTGTGACTGAGGAGCCACGGCCGCCAACACGATCAAGCTTGTCCAACACAGTGACCGCGTAGCCCTTTGCGCCCAACCGCATCGCTGCCGCCAGCCCGCCCAGGCCGGCGCCAATCACAACCGCGCGGTTGTCTTGGGTGCTTTGATCAGGGTTGGTCATAAATTTCTCGCCCGCCATATGTCTAGAATTATTTACAATCATAGGTCTTATGAGCTTCCCAATGCAAGGATAATGTGTCAACATATTCTGACACATTTACCAGGTGCACAGGGCATGACGCAGATCGTCACAATTAGTTTCTTTCGTTTTGGGTCCGTTCGCTCGCGACTTTGGGCCTTCGCTATGATGGGTCTGGCCAGAGGGCAGATGTCGCGCGTACCGGGTATTGGATTTTGGAAATTATTTGGATCCGGCTCCAATGAAGGCTTTACGCCCAAACCCAATGTGTCTGTCTACGCGGTGCTGGCGACTTGGCCGGATCGGCAAACCGCGGAGCGCAGCTTGCAACAGAGCGCTATCTTCGCACGCTACCGTCAGCAGGCGATCGAAAACTGGACCGTTTTTATGAAAGCGGAGACAGCGCGGGGCCAGTGGTCGGGCCAAACTCCATTTTCCGCAACGACTCAAAATCAGAATGGCCCGCTTGCGGTGATCACCCGCGCCACGCTGCGGCCGCGAAACCTGGCCCGATTTTGGCGCCGTGTCCCTAATATTTCACAGGTGATTGGCCAAGATCCCAATGTTGTTTTCAAGATCGGAATTGGTGAAGTGCCCTGGTTCCAACAGGTGACCTTCTCCATATGGCCCAGCTTGGAGCATATGAACAATTTTGCTCGCAAAGGGCATCATGCGCGGGCCATTCAGGCCGTGCGGATGGAGGGATGGTTCAAAGAAGAACTCTACGCCCGGTTTACCCTCATCGCAGACACAGGCACTTGGGAGGGCGACTCCCCTCTAAAAAAACTGGATATCTCATGAAGCAGCCTTTTCCTTTCTCAGCCATTGTTGGACAGGATGATATGAAACTGGCCATGGTGTTAACCGCTATTGATCCATCGATCGCAGGGGTTCTTGTCTTTGGAGAGCGTGGCACTGGCAAATCCACGGCGGTGCGGGCTTTGGCGGGACTTTTGCCGCCAATCCTCGCCGTAAAGGCCTGCCCGGTGAATAGCGCTGACATCAAAGATTGCCCTGCGTGGTGCGAAATATCGGACGCGCGTGTGCAAAGCATTGCCACGCCGGTTGTGGATCTGCCTTTGGGCGCGTCGGAGGATCGTGTCACCGGGGCGCTCGATATCGAAAAAGCATTAACCAAGGGTGAGAAAGCCTTTCAACCCGGCCTATTTGCCCAGGCGAACCGCGGGTATCTTTATATAGATGAGGTGAATCTTCTTGAAGATCACATTGTGGATCTCTTGCTGGATGTGGCGCAATCGGGTGAAAATGTCGTGGAACGCGAGGGTCTGTCCATTCGCCATGCCGCGCGTTTCGTATTGGTTGGCTCTGGCAATCCCGAAGAGGGCGAATTGCGGCCGCAATTGATGGATCGCTTCGGACTGTCTGTCGATGTGCTGTCTCCTACAAATATTGATGAAAGAATTGAGGTCATAAAGCGCCGCGACGCTTACGAGAATGACCATGAGGCCTTTATTGCGCATTGGCAGTCAGAAGATGCCACTCTGCGGGCGCGCATCGTGGCCGCACGGGCAGCTTTGGCAGATTTGCAAACTGCCGATAGCGCCCTGCGCCGCGTCGCGGAGCTTTGCATCGCCTTGGGTTCGGATGGGTTGCGCGGGGAATTGACGCTTTTGAAAGCGGCGCGGGCCTTTGCTGCATTTGCAGGTGATCAGGCCGTCACAGATGAGCATATCCGCAAGACCGCCGTGCTGGCCCTGCGCCACAGATTGCGCCGCGATCCTTTGGACGAGTCTGGCTCAAGCAGTCGGGTGGCGCGGACCGTCTCAGAAATTTTAGGCGATTGATATGACCCTTTGGGAGAGGGCGCAGCTGGCGATTACGCTCCTTGCGATAGATCCCCAAAGGCTTGGGGGCTTGGTTATTCGTGCCCGCGCGGGCCCCGCTCAGGCCGCAATGCTTGCCGCCGTTCAATCGCTCGATCTGGCCAAGGTCAAGTTGCAGCATCACATGACGGTTGAGGTTCTCAACGGCGATATTGATTTAACGGCCTCTTTGGCGGGGCGCCAATTGGTGACGCGCAAAAGTATTTTTGACTGCGCACCGTCATTATTTATACTTCCTATGGCGGAGCGCAGCGCACCACAGTTTTCTGCGCGAATATGCCAAGCCTTGGAGGAAGGCCGTGGTCATGCTCTTATCGCCTTGGATGAAGGCGTGGAGGTCGGGGATGGCCTGCCGGATGCGCTGACAGATCGCCTGGCGTTTCATGTCACCCTCGACGATTTGGCCCTGCAAGATTTATCACCCATGACATTGCCCAGATCATTGGAAGACATCCGCGCTGCGGTCCGTGGTGTAACTCTGCCGGCTGATGTGATGGAGGAGGCTGTTATCCTGGCCGCTTCGCTCGGCATTTCAAGCCTGCGTGCTCCGCTCTTGCTGGGCTATGCGGCGCAAGCTCATGCCGCCCTTCACGCCCGATATGAGGTGACGGAAGAAGATCTAAAACTGGCTGTGATGCTGGTTTACCCACATAGGGCCACGCGCTTGCCTCAGGATCCAGAGCCGGAGGCGCCATCTGAAGAGAAAAACCCAGCGGAGGCGCCGCAAGACCCAAATCAAGCCATACCGCCGAATGACTTGATGATCGAAGCCGTCAAGGCCGTCCTGCCGCCGGGTGTTTTGGCCCAGTTGCAAACTGTGGTAAAACAGCCTGCGTCTGGCTCGGGATCTGGCGCGCGCCGCAAAGGAAATCACCGCGGGCGTCCCTTGCCGGCCAGATTGGGCCCCAAGAACAGTGGCGCCCGGGTTGATCTCGTGGCCAGCTTGCGGGCCGCAATTCCTTGGCAAACTCTGCGCAAGGCTGCAAATCCTGAGGCCGTGGGACCGATTTTCAAAGTCTCTGATTTGCGTCATAAACGCTATGAAATTGGGTCAGATCGCCTGCTTATTTTCACGGTGGATGCGTCAGGCTCCGCTGCCGTTGCTCGCTTGGCTGAGGCCAAGGGTGCGGTCGAACTGCTGCTTGGCGAGGCCTATGCTCGACGGGATCATGTGGCGCTTTATGCGTTCCGTGGAACGGGGTCCGAGGCGTTACTGCCTCCAACAAGATCACTTGTGCAAACCAAAAAGCGGCTGGCCGCGCTCCCCGGTGGTGGAGCCACGCCCTTAGCTGCCGGGCTTGCGGCCGCGTTTCAACTTGCATTGCAAGAACGGCGCAATGGTCTAACGCCGACGTTGATTTTGCTAACCGATGGGCGTGCCAATGTGGCACTTGATGGATCGAATGATCGCTCGCAAGCGGCAGCGGATGCTTTGATGTTGGCACAAAAGATTGCTGAGGCGCAGATCCCGGCTTTGGTTATCGATACAACCGTCCGGCCGGAGAAAACGCTACAAACCCTGGCTGGGAAAATGCGGGCAAACTACATTGCTTTGCCCCGCTCGGATGCAAAATCAGTGTCCGGTGCCGTCTCTTCAGCTTTGGCGTATTCGTGATGAACTGGCAGCACGCAAAGCAATATTGGCCCTTTGCGCAGTATTCGCAGTTTTCGCTGCAAAAACCGCATTTATGGCATATTCAGGATATCGGAACTGGGCCGGTGATTTTGCTGATTCATGGTGCTGGCAGTACAACCCACAGCTGGCAACACCTCGTGCCTTTCCTAACGGATAGAAACCGCGTGATTATGGTGGATCTGCCGGGTCAAGGCTTTACCCGCCTGGGTGCGCAGCAACGTTGCGGGTTGGATCACATGGCTGAAGACCTAACGAGCTGTTTGACGGCGCTTGATCTCGCGCCGAAGGTCATTATTGGCCATTCCGCGGGCGCTGCAATTGCGCTTCGCCTTGCGGAGCTTGCGAAGTTTGACTGTAAGGTTATCGGGATCAACGCTGCGCTTGATCACTTTCGCGGTGTCGCGGGGGTTTTATTTCCGCTTTTGGCAAAGGCCATCGCCAACATGCCGTTTTCAAGCAGTCTCCTGAGTAAAATTGCCGGTCATGATCAAACAGTCGATCGCATTCTCAAAGGCACCGGTTCAACTCTGGCGGCGGCGGATTTAGAATTTTACAAAGAGTTGATGCGTAGCCGCTCCCATATTGGGGCCACCTTGCAAATGATGGCGCAGTGGGATCTTGAACCACTATTGGCGCGGTTGCCGAGATTGCAAACTGAGACCCATCTGATTGCGTCTTCCAATGATCTTGCGGTGCCCTGCGCAACCTCCCAACGGGCGGCCGCTTTGTTGCCGAATGCAGATTACCAAGCCCTGCCCAATCTTGGACATCTGGCGCATGAAGAGGACGCCGCCACCATCGCCGCTTGCATTGCGCCAATGTTGGATTTGGGCTGCGCCTCTGGAA
>JAKMFM010000196.1 GCA_022425445.1 Planktomarina sp. | reverse complement strand
AAACACTCCGCTGAGCACCAGACCTTCGGTCGCTCCGCCAGTGGCGTGCCGGCCTGAAACTTTGGCGGTAACGGATATCAAGCACCTGATCCGTGACCCCTATGCAATCTATGCCAAACGCATTTTGCACCTAAAGCGCTTAGACCCTTTGACCAAATCGCCCGACGCCCCGCTGCGCGGGACACTAATTCATGATCTTTTGGAAGCTTTTTTGAAAACTGGCCCCTGGGCCGGTGCAGAGGCCGCCAAAGCCACGCTCCTAGCCATGGCGGAAGACCGGTTTCAAACCACCGTGCCCTGGCCTGCTGCACGCAGAATGTGGCTGGCCCGCGTGGTTCGATTTGCTGACTGGTTTGTCACGCAAGAACTGGCGCGCCAAGCCAGCATCATCACGACCAAAACGGAAATTAAGGGCGAAATTAACCTGCCTGAGCTCAATTTCACACTCAATGGAACGGCTGATCGCATTGACATTTTGAAAGATGGCAAAGCACATATCTACGACTACAAAACTGGCAAGCCGCCAACGCCAGCACAACAATTACATTTTGACAAACAACTGCTGTTGGAAGTTGAGATCCTGCGGCGCGGTGGATTTCTTGGACTGGGACCGCTCAAAGTGGCGGGGGCGACCTACATCGGCCTTGATAATTCGCCCTGTGAACTTCCGGCTCCTATGGACGAGGCGGATGTGTGGTCAGATTTTTCCAAATTGATCCGCGCCTATCAATCTGCCGAGCAGGGCTATACCGCACGACGCGCAATGCTGAAAGCAGATGCTTGGTCCGATTATGACCACCTGGCCCGCTACGGTGAATGGACCACCAACCAACGCGCCACAGTCATCAAGGTGTCAAAATGAAATTGAGTGATGCAAGCCTCCGACAAATCGAAGCCGCCCATCCGGCACGCTCGACATGGCTCGCGGCCAATGCGGGCTCTGGAAAAACGCGTGTGCTGACAGACCGTGTGGCGCGGCTGTTGCTGGATGGGGTAATGCCGCAAAACATTCTGTGTTTGACCTATACAAAAGCTGCGGCGTCAGAAATGCAAAACCGGCTTTTCAAGCGGCTGGGGCGCTGGACGATGCTGGACGATGCCAAGCTTTTGGAAGAGCTGGCCAACCTGGGCATAGAGCGCGGCCTTGAGCCAGAAGACATTGAACGGGCCCGAACGCTCTTTGCCCGCGCGGTGGAGGCTCCTGGTGGTTTAAAGATTCAAACCATCCATTCCTTCTGCGCCTCAATCTTGCGGCGTTTTCCGCTCGAAGCGGGGGTAAACCCGCAATTTGTCGAGATCGACGAACGGGCCCAAAATCGTCTTCTTGATGAGGTGGTGGAAGCCATTGCAGATGGCTCTGGGCGATCCAGCTTTGATGGTATCGCAAAACATTTCACAGGGGCAGAATTACAAAAATTTCTGCATTCAATCTTGCATTTGGATCATCATTTCGACACCCACCCCGGCGCAGATGTTATTTGGGAGGCGCTCGGCCTGACGGCCGGATATAATGACGCCGACCTGGCACATGACTGTTTCTTGCCTGACGATCTCCAGCACATTGAAGAGCTTCGAGCGCTCCTGCTGACCAAGGACGAAACGGGCCGCGACTTTAAAGCCGGTCTTAAATTACAGGCCATCAACGGCCCAACACTCACAACCGCCGACCTTTCGACGTTAGAATCCGTGTTTTTGAACAAGACGGGCAAAGCCCCAGGCTCAGCCAAAATAGGGTCGTTTCCCACGAAGGCCACGCGGGCTGAATTGCCCAGCATAGCACAGGTTGAGGCGCTTATGTCACGCATTGAATCTGGGCGGCATAGCCACTTGAACCTGAATATCGCAAAACGCAGCCTCGCGCTCTATGATTTTGCGGCTGAGTTTGTCAGCACCTATCGTGCACGAAAACAGGCGCGGGGGTTTTTGGACTTTAATGACCTTATAATGCGCACACGCCATCTTCTGTCTGATGAGCGTGTCGCCACATGGGTCTTATTTCGCTTGGATGGTGGCATTGATCATATTTTGGTGGATGAGGCCCAAGATACCAGCCCAGCGCAATGGGATGTCATCCGACTCCTCGCACAGGAATTCACATCCGGTGAGGGCGCGCGGGCAGATGTGCCCCGAACAATCTTTGTTGTGGGCGATAAAAAACAGTCAATCTATTCCTTCCAAGGCGCAGACCCGGATGGGTTTGACCGGATGCGTGACCAATTTTCCCAAAAGTTGCGTGAAATTGATCAGCCGTTTCAATCGACCACTTTGGATCACTCCTTTCGCTCATCGTCGGCGATCTTGGGCGTTGTGGATCAGGTCTTTTCCAATCGCAACGGACTTGGCTCAGGATCCGCACATTTGGCGTTTAAAAAAGATCTTCCTGGCCGCGTTGATGTTTGGCCTGTGTTTCAAGTCCCTGATAAGACTGAACCGCACCACTGGACTGATCCGGTCGATGAGGTTTCAACAGATCACCAGGACAAACAATTGGCCGATGCTCTGGCCGGGCATATCTGTGATCTAATCGAAACTGAGACGCTTACTCAGCTAGATGACTCAGGGGTCGCCTTTCAGCGTAAGATCACCGCTGGCGATTTTTTAATCCTGGTTCAGGGCCGTCAAAAACTGTTATTTAGAGAAATCCACCGGGCCTGTAAGGAAGCCCACTTACCAATAGCTGGGGCCGATCGTTTAAAAGTCGCCGCCGAGCTGGCGGTTCGCGACATCCGTTCCTTGCTGGCCTTTTTGGCGCTACCGGAAGACAACCTGTCTTTAGCCGAAGCGTTGAAATCTCCACTTTTTGGGTGGTCCGAACAAGATCTGTATAACCTTGCTCAGGGCCGAGACTCGCCCCTTTTGTGGCGCAGCTTGCAAAACCGAGAAGAGGAATTTCCACTGACTGTTCAACGGCTGACAGAGCTCCGCGATCTCGCGGATTTCAAGCGCCCGTTTGAATTAATCGAACATATATTGACCACCCTCGGTGGTCGATCAGCTTTGTTGGGCCAATTGGGACCAGAGGCTGCCGAAGGGATTGATGCTTTGGTCAGTCAATCTCTTGCCTATGAGCGCAGCAATATTCCAAATCTGACTGGGTTTCTTGTCTGGCTGGACGCAGATGACCTGGAGATCAAGCGCCAGATGGACAGTGTTGGTGACAAAATCCGTGTCATGACGGTCCATGGCGCCAAGGGCCTGGAGGCACCGATCGTGATTTTGCCCGACACTGCGCCGCGCAAACCGCCAAAGCTGCCGGAAGTTGTGCCTCATAATAATATTGCTATTTGGCCTCCAAACAAAGATTTCATACCGACCACATTAAAAATCAGCCTGAAAGATGTGCAGCGCCAACAGGAAGAGGAGCGTGACCGTCTGCTCTACGTGGCCATGACCCGAGCGGAGAGTTGGCTGATTATTATGGGTTCGGGGGACATTGCGGAGGGGAAGGACTGTTGGCATACCGCCATATTCGATGCAATTTCGACCCTCGGTGCTGAGCCTTTAAACACCACTGCCGGTTTGGGATTGCGGTATGAGCCCATGCAATGGTCAGTGGGGCCCACAAGCGACCCCAAGCAAACTGAAATTATCAAACAATCCGTCCCAAACTGGGCTGTGCCCTTCGTCAAACCGCCTCAAGCAACTGTGAGCGCCCGCGCGCCATCCGATTTAGGCGGAGACAAAGTGTTGCCAGGTGGCGCACCTTTAGGCGCTGAAACAGCAAAACGCATGGGAACGGCGGTGCATCGGCTTTTGGAAGTCTTGCCCAATGCGCCGCAAGATCAATGGGGTAAGATCGCCGAGCGGTTAATAGAAGCAGATGTCCAAGCGCCTGCCTGCCAAGAGGCCCGCGCGGTGCTGCAAAAACCAGATCTGGCACATA
Organism: Planktomarina sp.; assembly: GCA_022425445.1. Classification (GTDB taxonomy): domain Bacteria; phylum Pseudomonadota; class Alphaproteobacteria; order Rhodobacterales; family Rhodobacteraceae; genus Planktomarina. Next base: position 2,481 of record JAKMFM010000196.1, on the reverse strand, counting down.
TTTTTGCGCCCGAAAGTTTAGCTGAAGTCGATGTAACGGCTCACTTGCCAGAGCTGAACGGAGATCCAATACAGGGCTCCATAGACCGGCTGCTCGTCTCGCCCACGCGGGTTTTGGCGGTGGATTTCAAAACCAATCAGATCGTGCCAAGCGAAGCTGAACAAGTTCCAAGCGGGCTTTTAAGACAGATGGGAGCCTATGCGGCAGCCTTGTCACAAATCTATCCCGATCATGACATCGAAACCGCGATTTTATGGACAAAAACCCTGGAGCTCATGCCGCTGCCAAAAGATCTCGTGATTTCATCCTTGGCAAATACGCCACTGACTTGACGCTGGGCGCTTGCAACTCTAACTCTTGAGAAAGCCCTATAACATTTGGAGTAACACCATGGCCACTGTCGCCGCTACAGACGCAACTTTTGATAGTATTGTAAAAGACTCAGATCTCCCCGTTGTGGTGGATTTTTGGGCAGAATGGTGCGGACCGTGCAAGCAAATTGGTCCCTCACTTGAAGAGATTTCTGTTGAAATGGAAGGCAAAGTCAAAGTGGTTAAAGTGGATGTCGACAGCAACCCCTCTGCGGCTGCAGCCCTTGGTGTGCGCGGAATTCCAGCTTTGTTTTTGTTTAAAGATGGCCAAGTCATTTCCAACAAAACTGGTGCAGCCCCAAAGGCAGCATTAAAGAGCTGGATTGACGACGCCATTTAAGTTCAAATCTCAAATTCTTCGAAAGGCGCTCCGACGAGCGCCTTTTTTCGTGCCCTTGTTGCCAGCACTGGCATTTCCCATATAGCGTCCGTAGTGAGGAGAAGCAGATGAGCGATACAAAATTCCCTGGATGGCACGGCACAACGATTGTTGGTGTGCGAAAAGGCTCTCAAGTTGTGGTCGCCGGCGATGGGCAAGTTAGTCTCGGGCCAACGGTCATAAAAGGGTCCGCTCGCAAAGTGCGGCGCCTATCACCCGGCGGAAATGATGTTGTCGTAGGGTTTGCCGGCTCTACAGCGGACGCCTTTACCCTCCTGGAGCGACTTGAGGCGAAGCTAGAAGCCACACCTGGTCAGCTGCAACGCGCCTGCGTTGAACTGGCCAAGGATTGGCGCACAGATAAATATTTGCAGAAACTTGAGGCCATGCTGATTGTCACCGATGGGGCTGAACTCTTAATCATCACTGGCGCTGGCGATGTGCTGGAGCCGGAACATGGCATTGCAGCCATTGGCTCTGGTGGCAACTTCGCTCTAGCCGCAGCACGCGGGCTACTGGAAACAGATCTCAGCGCAGAGGAAATTGCCCGTAAGGCTATGGCGATTGCGTCAGATATTTGTGTCTACACAAATGGCAATTTAACCGTTGAGGTAATTTCAAAATGACCGATCTAACCCCGCGCGAAATCGTATCTGAGCTAGATCGCAACATTGTCGGTCAAAATGATGCCAAGCGCGCTGTAGCTGTTGCCATGCGCAACCGGTGGCGCCGCAAACAATTGCCAGATGAGCTCCGTGACGAAGTTTATCCCAAAAATATTCTGATGATTGGCCCGACTGGGGTCGGCAAAACCGAAATTAGCCGTCGGTTGGCCAAATTGGCTCGGGCCCCTTTTCTAAAGGTCGAAGCCACAAAATTCACTGAAGTGGGCTATGTCGGCCGGGACGTTGAGCAAATTATTCGAGATTTGGTCGACTCGAGCATCGCCATGACCCGCGATCACATGCGCGAAGACGTCCGTGCGCGCGCAAAAGAGGCCGCCGAAGAACGCGTGATTGAGGCCATTGCTGGAACAGACGCGCGCGACGCAACCCGCGAAATGTTCCGCAAAAAATTGCGCGGTGGAGAATTGGATGACACGGTCATCGAGCTTGAAGTTACCGACACGTCTAACCCCCTGTCAGCACTGGATGTTCCCGGTCAACCTGGCAGTCAAATGGGAATGATGAACCTTGGAGATATCTTCGGGAAAGCCATGGGCGGCAGAACCAGCCGCAAAAAAATGACCGTAGCCGCCAGTTATGACGTTTTACTGGGAGAAGAGGCAGATAAACTCCTCGACGATGAAATCGTCACCAAAGCCGCCCTGACCGCTGTGGAGCAAAGCGGAATCGTGTTTCTTGACGAGATTGATAAGGTCTGCGCGCGCGCCGATGCGCGGGGCGCAGATGTCAGTCGCGAAGGAGTGCAGCGCGATTTATTGCCTTTGATTGAAGGTACAACCGTGTCCACCAAACATGGGCCTGTGAAAACCGATCACATTTTGTTTATAGCCTCCGGCGCTTTTCATGTTGCCAAACCATCCGACCTTCTGCCTGAGCTCCAGGGCCGCCTGCCGATCCGTGTGGAGCTGCGTGATCTCACCGAGGAAGATTTTATACGCATTCTTTGTGAAACAGAGAACGCATTGACCCTGCAATATTCTGCTCTGATGAGCACAGAGGATGTCTCTGTCAGCTTTAGTGAAGATGGTATTAAAGCCTTGGCGCA
>JAKMFM010000133.1 GCA_022425445.1 Planktomarina sp. | reverse complement strand
TGAGCACCATGGTGCATCGAGATCGTGCGGACATGCGTGGCCGCGCGATGGTTGAAAAGCTCAAAGATTTGATTCCCCGTCATATGTTCAAGATCCCAATCCAAGCGGCCATTGGTGGCAAGGTGATCGCGCGTGAAACGCTGAGCGCGATGCGCAAGGATGTGACGGCAAAATGCTATGGTGGTGACGCCTCACGGAAGAAGAAACTTCTGGAAAAGCAAAAGGCTGGCAAAAAGAAGATGCGCCAGTTTGGCAAGGTCGACATCCCCCAAGAGGCGTTTATTTCAGCCTTGAAGATGGATGGCTAAGCGCTGCAGGCGACTTGGCTTCTAAAAATATGCGAACTGCGGCTTCAAATTCACGCGGCTTTTCTGCGTGTAGCCAATGCCCTGCTTGCGGAATTTTCGCAAAACGGGCTTTTGGGAAGAGGGATTTGATGAGCGGGCGATGCTCTGGGAGCAGATAGTCTGATTCAGCACCTGTCAGGAACAAAGTAGGTGCGTTGAAACGGCCTGCGAGATCTGGAAACCCAATGATTTGATCCATAGAGGCGCTGAGAACCGGCAGGTTGAGCCGCCAACGGCGCTCGCTGATATTCAAGCTTTGCAACAAAAAGCTGCGTAGGGCTGGATCTTCAATATGGGCGCTTAAGGATTGATCGGCCTCTGCGCGGCTGGAGATGTCTTCGAGAGGCACAGATTGCATGGCGTCGATGACGGGCTGTTGGCTGTGGCTATACCCCACGGGGGCGATATCGGCGACGATGAGCCGGCGGACCGGCACACCAGACAGGGCCGCAACCATGGCCGTCTTGCCCCCCATGGAATGACCCAAGAGATCGACCGGTTGACCCAACTGTGTGGCCACCTCGGCGATATCGGTCGCCAAAGCGTGATAGCTGTGATCCTCATGCCAAGGGCTCGCTCCATGGTTGCGCATGTCCAAAACAATGACTCGGCGATGATTGGACAATCGTTTGGCAATCACGCCCCAATTGCGGCCAGAGCCAAAAAGCCCGTGGGCGATGAGCAAAGGCGTACTGGCTTCGGGGTCCAGTTCAGGGCCATGGGAGATCATATGTAGCATATTGGCAATCTAATCTGGGTTTGCACTCTGCACCAGCCCCGCTAGGATGGTTGTGCTGTAATGAGGATAAACCATGTCAACGCTTTCGCGAACCATACCGACCCAAGGGCTGCATCATGTTACGTTAACCGGAGCGGGGCGGCAGATCACCTTGGACTTTTGGGAGGGGGTCTTGGGCATGCCCTTCATCTTTGAGCAGCCCAACCTCGACAACCCTAATGAGAGTCATTTGTATTTTGATCCTGGGGACGATCGTTTGATCACGGTCTTTTGCGATGAAACTCGGGAACCTGTGCCGGGCAAAACTCCGATCGTGCCAGGCGCGGTGCATCACATTGCATTTTCTGTCAGCCAAGCGGTGTCGATCCATTTGCCGCAAAAATTGGACGCGCTTGGTATTGCACATTCGGGTTTGAAAGACCGGGGGTTTATGAGCTCACTCTATTTTCGCGAGCCCTTGGGGCTGTTGATTGAATTGGCGTCTTATAAGTTCACGCCGCCGCAGGGGATCTCACATGCAAGGGTGCTATTTGAGGCGCACAAGATTCGGGTGGCGGCAGGGGATGCAGCGATTGCAGATCTGCATGTGGCCGAAGCCTTAGAGGTATTGGTGCATGGCCAGGTTCCAAGCCTGTCCGATGTATAGGACAGCGGGCGGCGCTATGTGATGGCGGGCAAGGCCCGCATCAAATGCGCCCCACCCGCCGTCCCGTGCGTCAGTAAATCGGGAAACCTGCGCAGAGCTTGGCGACTTCGGATCGCACTTTGGCTTCAACGGCTGCGTTCCCCTCTTCTCCGTTGGCGGCCAATCCATCAACCACTTCGATAATCCAATCCGCAATTTGACGGAATTCCGATTCTCCAAAGCCGCGTGTTGTGCCCGCTGGGCTGCCCAGACGGATACCGCTGGTGACGGCTGGTTTCTCTGGATCGAACGGCACGCCGTTCTTGTTGCAAGTAATATTGGCGCGACCGAGGGCTTTTTCGGTGGCATTGCCCTTCACACCTTTGGGGCGCAGGTCAACCAGCAAAACATGCGTGTCGGTTCCATGGGTTACCGTATCCAGACCGCCTTTGATCAGCTGGTCAGAGAGTGCTTGCGCATTCGCAATGACGTTTTGGATATAGGTCTTGAATTCAGGTTTCAGGGCTTCGCCAAAAGCAACGGCTTTAGCGGCAATCACATGCATCAAAGGACCCCCTTGAATACCGGGGAAGATTGCCGAGTTAAATTTCTTGGCGAGCGCGGCATCATTGGTCACGATCATACCGCCGCGAGGACCGCGAAGGGTCTTATGCGTGGTGGTTGTGGCGACATGGGCATGTGGGAAGGGGCTTGGGTGTTCACCCGCTGCGACCAGTCCCGCGAAATGTGCCATATCGACATGTAGATAAGCGCCCACGCTGTCAGCGATCTCACGCATGCGCTTGAAATCAATTTGCCGAGGTATAGCCGATCCGCCCGCCACAATGAGCTTGGGTTTGTGCTCAGTAGCCAGTTCTTGAACCTGGTCATAATCCAGCAGGTTGTCCTGTTTGCGCACACCATATTGCACGGCATTGAACCATTTGCCCGATTGGTTTGGTGCGGCCCCATGGGTCAAATGGCCGCCAGCATCCAAAGACATGCCAAGGATCGTGTCGCCCGGCTGCAAGAGTGCTTGGAAGACACCTTGGTTGGCTTGGCTGCCCGAATTCGGTTGGACATTGGCAAATTCGCATCCAAACAGCTGACAGGCACGCTCAATAGCCAAGGTTTCGGCAATGTCCACATATTCACATCCGCCGTAGTAGCGCCGTCCCACATAGCCTTCGGCATATTTGTTGGTCATGACCGAGCCTTGCGCCTGCATCACTGCCCGTGAGACAATATTTTCGGATGCGATCAATTCAATCTCATCGCGCTGACGGGTCAGCTCTTTATCAATGGCCTGCGCCAGGGCGGGATCAGTGTCGGCCAGATCTGCATTGAAAAATTGGGAGAGGCTGGATGTCATAGTTTTGCTCCTTAGACGGTTTGTGCCTTATTGCGTGTTTCCTATAGGAAATGTCAAAGGTTCCTGCCGCGACCTTTTGACCGGATTCCCGATATTTTAGCCGTGGCTTGCGTTTTTAGCCTGCCCCAGCATAGGGTGCGGAAACGGAGTTTCCGAAATGCACAATACAGAGAACAAACGCATCGCCTTTTTGGCCAGTACCGCAGAGTTGGCGCAGTCTGCAAGGAATACTTTGGTGCACCGTTTTGGTGACTGCGACCCAAGCACTGCGGAGGTGATCGTGGCGCTTGGTGGCGATGGTTTTATGCTACAAACTCTGCATGCGACCCAACATTTGAACGTGCCCGTTTATGGGATGAATCGCGGAACGGTTGGGTTCTTGATGAATGAGTTCTCTACCGAGGGTTTAAGTGCGCGATTGGCGGCCGCCGAAGAGGCTGTCATCAATCCCCTGAGGATGCGGGCAACCTGTGTCGATGGGCATACCCAGGCGGCGCTGGCTATCAATGAGGTATCTCTTTTGCGTCAGGGGCCGCAGGCGGCAAAATTACAGATATTTGTCGATGATCGGCTAAGATTGAGTGAATTGGCTTGCGATGGGGCCTTGGTCGCCACACCAGCGGGCTCGACCGCTTACAACTATTCTGCACATGGTCCGATTTTGCCGATTGGATCCGAAGTTTTAGCGCTGACTGCGATGGCGGCTTTTCGGCCGCGCAGATGGCGCGGGGCGGTATTGCCAAAGGCGGCGAAGGTGCGGTTTGAAGTGATTGAACCTGTTAAGCGCCCGGTCATGGCCGATGCGGACAATTGCTCGGTCAAAAATGTGGTTTCGGTGGAGATTGAAAGCGCCGGGGATGTGGCGCATCGTTTGCTATTCGATCCCGATCATGGGTTGGAAGAGCGGCTCATTCGCGAACAATTTGCCTGATTGGGCGTGACAGCCGGGCCTGCATGCATGGCCCGGCTGCAATTTTACTTAGGTGCCTGAGGAGGAGGCCAAGCCAACTGTTGCCACGATTGCAACCAATGGCAACATATTTACCAAGCTGGATGCGCCGAGCGTGCCTTGTGCGGAAGAGGTTGTGCCAACCATGGATGCAGCGAATGCGCCTGCAAGAACGAGTTTTTTCATAATGGATCTCCATAATAAATTTATTGACGTCATTTGAACCGTGAACGGCCCTAAC
>JAKMFM010000188.1 GCA_022425445.1 Planktomarina sp. | reverse complement strand
CGCTCGCGCTCCGTCAAGGAACGCAAACGCTGTGCAATAATTTGCTGCGAAAGACGGTTTGGCACCCTGTCAAATATGAGCTCCGAAGCAGTGCCGATGGCCTCCAACAATCGAGAATCAGACACCGGCTTTTCGATAAAATCTACAGCTCCAGCCCGCAAAGTTTTCACCGCGAGGGGCACATCGCCATGAGCTGTTAGTATCACGATTGGAGTATCCAGCCCGTTGGAGACTAGATAATCCTGCAGCTCGCTGCCCGACATTCCAGGCAACCGCAGCTCCATAACCACACAGGCTTTACTTTCTATATCAAACAGTTTCAAAAATTGCTCAGCAGAGTTGCAGGGAAACGTGGTATAGCCCGCTGCGCTCAACACTGCTGTGTGGGTTTCCAACGCCCATGAATCGCCATCAATAACATAGATTGAAATCGGCTCATGTGGCATGTGCCAACCCCACCGATATGACCGATAAGAATGAGCCGCAAAATACAAGGAATGGCGATAAATCTATCACAAGGTTAATCCGCTGACAGGTCTCGGGGTGCAACCGTGGGATTCAGCTGTGCAACCCGGTAGTTTAATGCAGCAGCTACGGTGACCCAGATCAAATAGGGCAAAAATGCCAGGCCAGCGGCCCGATCCAGCTCAAACATAGCGAGGGTCGCTCCGAATACCGATAGCCACAGTGGCAACATCACCAATAGCGCGCCACGCAATCGCCGCAGCCCAAAAAACACCGGTGTCCATAGGGTCGAGAACCCTGCCTGCATAGCCCAAAAGGCGAGGGCAACAGCGTTTCCCTCCATATCTGCCACGCGAGCGCCCGCGAAGGAAACGGAAAAATAGATGGTCGTCCATGCCAAGGGAAAAGCCCAATTGGGCGGAGTCCAAACAGGTTTGTTGAGCGCCTGATACCAGCTTCCAGGTTGAAACAATACCCCAGTTGCGCCAGCGGCAAAACATGTACCCAACAAAATAACAAACACGAAAACGTCCATGCTTAATACATAGGGAGCAATTCGCCGAGTGACCAGCAAATTCATTGGCTGGGCAATAGGCCTTATCGCGCCGCTTCGACTGGTATGGGCCCATCCTGCGAAACGGTGTAATTTTACGCTTGTATATTACAAATTGCTTATATATAAAAATTGGAATATCAAATATGGCATAACAAGGGGCCAATTATGGAAACCGAGTTCACACCACTTCTGTCACTTTTGGGAGGCGGCCTTATCGGTGCTTCAGCTGTCTTATTGATGGCGACCCATGGTCGTATTGCTGGGATCAGCGGCATCCTCTCACGCATGCTGCCCCCGACCAGCAAAGATCGATCGCTCCCACAGGGTCTGATCTTTATAATCGGTCTCTTACTTGCCGCACCCCTTTGGATCGCAATCAACGGCCAAGCCCCGCTGCAGACTGTTTCAAGTAACCTGCCACTTTTGGCCCTGGCTGGCGTTCTGGTCGGTTTTGGATCCGTCTGGGGCAATGGCTGCACAAGTGGCCACGGGGTATGCGGCATTTCTCGTCTTTCCGGTCGCTCCATTGTTGCAACATTAACCTTCATGAGCACCGGCTTTGTCGCTGTTTTGTTGCTTCGTCATGTTTTTGGGAGCTAGGGCGATGAAAAATTTCCTTACACTTATTTCCGGTCTTTTGTTCGGCTTCGGTCTCTTGCTATCGGGCATGGCCGATCCAGCTAAGGTCCAAAATTTCCTTGACGTCTTCGGCACATGGGATCCAAGCCTTGCCTTCGTTATGGGCGGCGCAATTGCTGTCACCATGCCTGGGTTTTGGTTGGTCACCCGCCGCAATAAGCCATTTTTCGACGACGTCTTCCATCTGCCCAGCCGCACCGATTTGGACGCACGTTTGATTACAGGTGCTGCGATATTTGGTGTGGGTTGGGGCTTGGGTGGGTTTTGCCCCGGGCCAGCAATAACTGCGCTGCCGCTGGCCGCTGAAGGCTCATTAGTCTTTGTCGCCACAATGTTGACAGGGATGGCCGCATCCAAATACGTTCTTCATCGGCGAGACAGCCGCGTTTAAACTTTGTGATTACAGGTTATCCAGAAAGGCGATCCAATGTCTGATACAAAACCGAGCACCCTGGACCAGCCGGAGGTTACGGCCTTCTTTGATGCGCAGACCAACACCATCAGCTATATTGTAAAGGAGCCGAGCGGCAATGCCTGCGCCGTCATCGATTCCGTCATGAATATGGATTATGCGGCTGGCCGGATCACCTTTGAAAGCGCCGATGACATCATCAAAACGATCAAAGAACGTGGTCTAGAGCTACAGTGGATAATCGAAACCCATGTGCACGCCGATCACCTTTCCGCTGCGCCCTATTTGCAAGAGAAGTTGGGCGGCAAAATAGGGATCAGTGAGAAAATCATTCAGGTGCAGGAGACCTTTGGTAAGATCTTCAATGAAGGAACCGCTTTCCAACGTGATGGATCACAATTTAATGCGCTGTTCGAAGATGGGGACAGCTATCACGTGGGACAAATGCAAGCCAGCGTCATCGCCACGCCCGGACATACCCCAGCATGTATGGTGCATGTCATAGGGGATACAGCTTTCGTCGGCGACACATTATTCATGCCTGATGGGGGGGCTGCGCGCGCGGATTTCCCCGGTGGTGATGCGGGGATCTTATATGATTCCATCCAAAAAGTGGTGAGCCTGCCAGATGAAACGCGCTTGTTTATGTGTCACGACTATGGGCCCAATGGGCGAGATATTCAGTGGGAAACCACCGTGGCAGAAGAACGCGCCTTCAACATCCATGTTGGGGGCGGGGCAACCCGCGAGGCCTTTGTGAAAATGCGCACCGAGCGCGACGCCACCTTGGTAATGCCAAAGCTGATCATTCCGGCCCTGCAAGTCAACATGCGGGCGGGCGAAGTTCCCACGGATGAAGAGGGGCGCCCGAGCCTGAAA
>JAKMFM010000109.1 GCA_022425445.1 Planktomarina sp. | reverse complement strand
GCCAAATTGCACATAGTCCAAGTCCAAAGGAAGCCAAATGTATCCGCTTGAAGGTTTAAAAGTCGTTGAATTGGCCCGCGTCTTGGCCGGCCCTTGGATCGGGCAAACTCTGGCGGATTTAGGGGCTGAGGTCATCAAAGTGGAAAGTCCGGAGGGCGATGACACGCGCAACTGGGGGCCCAACTATGTCACCAAAGGCTCAGACAATTCCGCGGCTTATTTTCACAGCGCCAACCGCGGCAAGCAGGGGGTCACCGTTGATTTCAATGACCCCACCCGACTGGCCTACCTCAAAGACCTGATCGCCTCGGCCGATGTTTTGATTGAGAACTTTAAAGTCGGCGGGCTGGCGAAATACGGTCTGGACTACGCATCCTTGGCGCCGCAAAATCCTCAGCTGGTTTATTGCTCTGTCACCGGTTTTGGGCAGGACGGCCCACGGGCGCAAAAGGCAGGCTATGACTTTATGATACAGGGCATGACCGGCATTATGGAGATCACCGGCGAGCCTGATGGCATGCCGCAGAAGGTTGGCGTGGCCTTTGCCGATGTCTTCACTGGGCTATACGGGGTCATCGGCATCCAAGCCGCCCTGGCCCAGCGCGCTCGGACGGGCAAGGGGCAGCACATTGATATGGCACTATTTGACTGCATGCTGGCAGCACAAGCCAATCAAAACCTCAATTACCTCACCACTGGACAAAGCCCACAGCGGATGGGCAATGCCCATACCAGCATCGTGCCCTATCAGGTATTTCCCGTGTCTGATGGCCATATCGTGATCGCTTGCGGCAACAACCGACAATTTCACAATCTAGCACGCGCGTTGGAACGCGAGGATTGGATCACGGATCCGAAATTCTCCGATAATGCCGCCCGGCTGGCCCATCGCACTGAAGCCGTTGGGCAGATTACTGAAGTGTTGAGCCACTGGCGCAAATTAGACGTCTTGCCCGTGTTGGAGAGCGCCGGCGTGCCTTCCGGCCCCATCAACACGATCGCCGAAGCGCTGGAAGACCCGCAAACGCTGCACCGAAAAATGCGCATCACCCCCGAAGGCATCCCCGGCGTGCGCACCCCAATCATATTTTCGGATGCTCAGCTGCAATTGCTGCGCGCCGCGCCCGGTTTGGGCGAGCATGATGAAACTTAAATCCCGAAATACCACCTGTCCGAACCGCCAAACCGGTGCCGTCTTTGGCTGCATATGTTTGCGATGCGCCTGCAGATCTTAGCGCAAACCCTCTGGCGCTAAATCCCCGATGGAGGCTTCTTCGGCCACAGCGGCGCGTTTGCGCTCGGTTTGAGCCGTCGCTGGCAGCGGTGTGTCGAATTGATAACTTGGCTCACGTTTCTGCCGCTCCCAAATCTCTAGCATCTCCCGCCAAGCCCCAAGCAAGCTTCGTGGCTTGGGCATGTCATCTTTCACCGCATAGTGCAGCTGCTTGAGATTATAACAGGGCACGCCAGCATACATATGATGCTCGGTATGCCAATTCATGTGCCAATATAGAAATTCCAAAACCGGGTGCAGCCGCATGGAGCGCACTGTTTTTCGAAAGTCCGGTACATTTTCACGCAGACCGCAATGTTGGGGCAGACCCAGAAAATAACCCAGCCAACTGCCAATAAAATTGAACAGGCTCAAAACAATCGGCAAGATCCAAAGGCCCGTCACCCATGCCAGAACAAACACCCCGCCGTGAAACACAAGCAAAAGGCGCGACCATTGAACCGCCCGCCTGTGCTGATCGGGTTGATCTTTATGAAGGCTTTCGAGCCACTCGTTGCTGGAGATATCTGTGGAGCCAACACGGCCAAACGCATGAAGCACGGTCTCTCTCAGGGTCGAAATAAGCCCGCCCTTTCCGAAAGTACGGCCCGGCTGGGTCATGATATTGATGGTGAAAAGCTGTAGGAGAAACAGCTTATCGGTATTGGGGTGCAGCGGCAAAAGATTTTCCCGATCCCCCTCAGGGTGGAGCGTGAATCTGTGATGATATGTATGGCTGGCGGCGTAATCAAACGGGTTCCACCAGCTCAATAGACTAAAAATATATAGGAAAATCTTATTTAACGCCTTGGTCCGAAACACCGTGCCATGGCCCAGCTCATGGGGCGCCGTGCCCGAGAAAAAGCTGCCAACGGTGCCATGCAAAAATAAGGCCAAGGCAAAAGCCGCCCACTGCTCCTGTGCCCAAAACAGCCACACAAAGCTGCCTGTCGCCGCAAAGAGCGCCAAATGGCCACCCGCCTGTTTCCATCCCTTGAGATCACTGCGCTGCGAGAGGGCACGAAACACCTCCGGCGGCATGGGGGATCTGTACCACTGCACATTCAGCGTGTCTCGGGCCTGTGATAAAGGAGGATAAGTCATGTCTCATCACCGCGGAAATAGACACCTATGCGTGCCAAGCCAACCGTCACCGCCAAATGGCTTTCGAGTCAAGTGTCCAGTGCGCGGCCTTGTATTGGCACGGGACCTGGCGACAAAAATGCGGCTATGCGGGTTAGTGCGAGAAGACCTGAGTAACAATACTTAGCAATTCTACCAAATTTGGGCTTGGATGTCTCCTTGGGCTATGCTCAATTGCGCTAGTTAGGTCTATGTGGTTGGAGATAATGAGTCACTGCACTCAGTGAGCAACACCGCCGCATGACTCAAAAGGCCGGAAAACCGGCCGATGATCAAAGTAAAGATAACAGGGAGACACAGATGAAACTCAAAATGTTGACGGCAACAGCCGCATTCGCACTGTCACTGGGCGCCACATCAGCCACGGCAAGCTGCGGAAAAGTATCTATCACGGAAATGGACTGGGCCTCATCGGCGGTTGTCACCGCGGTTGCAAATTTCTTGATGACTCAAGGCTATGGCTGTGATGTGCAGGTAGTGCCCTCTTCCACAGTGCCGGCGCTGACCTCTTTGGCCGAAACAGGCGAGCCTGATATTTTGACCGAAGTCTGGGCCAACTCGACTCCATCTTACGAACCGCTGCTCGCCGAGGGTAAATTGGTTGAGCTGACTAATGTTTTGTCAGATGGCGGCGTTGAAGCCTGGTGGATCCCAGCTTATCTAGCAGAATCAAATCCAGAGCTAACAACATGGGACGGCATCATGGCTAATCCTGCAGCGGTTGGTGGCAAATTCCATGACTGCCCGTCGGGCTGGGCCTGTGACATCATCAACAACAACAACCTCAAAGCTGCCGGTGCGGAAGCTGGAGGACTGGAGCGCTTTCAACACGGTTCTGGCGAAACGCTGCAAACCTCCATCGCTGCGGCCTATGCAGATAAGGCGCCTTGGTTTGGCTACTATTGGGCACCAACCGCAGTACTGGGAAAATACCCAATGGTCCGGGTTGAAGTGCCGGCCTATGACGCAGAGGCACATGGCTGTAACGGCGACGTTGATTGCGCCAACCCTAGGTTTTCGGCCTATCCAGCCGCAAAAGTTGTAACAGCAGTATCTGGCGCCTTTATGGAGCGTGAACCAGATGTTGCCGCCCTGCTCAAAAATGTTGCGTTCACAAACGCACAGATGGGCGATGTTTTGGCTTGGCGCTTGGATAACAACGCCTCCTATGACGAAGCAGCTGTATACTTCCTGACCACCTATAAGGACGTATGGGGCAATTGGTTAAACGATGATGCAAAAGGCAATTTGGCCGCAATCCTTAACTAATAAAAAATCGATCCCGCGGACCTACCACAGTCCGCGGGATTTTTATCTCAGGGAGACATTTCTATGGCCACTTACGATTGGCTCTTTAACGTGCTCGGCTTGCGCAAATGGTGCGATGCTGGCGCGTCAGACGGCCCCATGTCCATGGCACAACTGCTTGCAAAAACCGGAAATGCCGCTCCTCAGTCTGGCGTGAATTTTGCCTTTCCATCATTGGATGAATTGAACAAGGCCTGTGGCCAAATCAGCCAGACCCGCGATGTGGTTAAAGGCCTAGAGAATGGGTTTCTCGCCGTTCGTCCTGCGCTGCGTACAGTTTTAGACCCAATCACTCAGCCGCTATCCTGGATGCTCGATGGCACGCTTTATCTATTTATGACAGCCCCTTGGTTCTTGATTATGGCCCTGATTTTGGTGGCTGTGTGGTTCTCGACACGCTCTCTTTCGGTCTTACTCTTTAATGCATTCTGCCTGTCGTTTTTTGCCTTTGTGGATCACTTTGAACCAGCAATGCAAACCTTCGCGGTCATATTGGTCTGTACCATTATATCCGCACTCTTCGGCATCCCAATTGGCATCGCAATGTCCAAATATAATCGATTGCAAAAAGCAATCATCCCGGTTTTGGATCTGCTGCAAACCCTGCCAACCTTCGTTTATCTGATCCCTCTGATCTTCCTCTTTCCAATCGGAGAATCACGTCTCTACGGTATCGCGATCATCCTTTATGCCATTGTGCCAGTAATCCGACTTACCGATCTTGGCGTCCGGTTGGTCGACAAAGATGTGGTCGAGGCAGGCAATGCCTTTGGCATGAGCCCGGGGCAAAAACTTACCAAAGTTGAGCTGCCTTTGGCGTTGCCCAATATCATGGCGGGGCTTAACCAAACCATCATGATGAGTCTTGCTATGGTCGTGATTGCCTCCATGGTCACCGCGCCAGGTCTCGGTGTTCTCGTCCTGCGCGGTATTCGCAATTTGGAGCTCGGCGTTGGGCTAATGGCCGGGGTCTGTATCGTTCTACTCGCGGTCATGCTGGACCGCACCTCAAAAGCGGCGCTCTCGCGCATCGACCGCACCAAGAATGAAATGTGAGGGGTGAGGATATGACACAAACAACAAAGGTCAGCCTGCGCGGATTGTACAAAATCTTTGGCCATGACGACAAATCTGTGCTGCCGCATGTAAAAGACGGCATGGGCAAAGAAGAGCTTTTAACCACCCACAAACATGTTTTAGGTCTGCAAGACATCAACGTCGAAATGCAGGCCGGTGAAATCACCGTGGTCATGGGGCTATCGGGCTCGGGGAAATCCACCTTGATCCGCCATCTCAACCGCCTAATTGAGCCGACAGATGGCGAGATCTTGGTGGATGGCGTCGATGTTATGAACCTCTCGACAACCGATTTGCGGAAAATGCGCCAAGACAAAATGTCGATGGTGTTCCAAAAATTCGCGCTTCTGCCGCATCGGACGGTGTTGCAGAACGCCGCCATGGCACTTGATGTCAAAGGTCTTCCAACCCAAGAGCAAGAGCGGGAAGCCAAAACTTGGTTGGCGCGTGTAGGGCTTGGCGGATTCGAAAACCATTATCCGGCGCAATTGTCCGGCGGTATGCAGCAACGGGTGGGCATTGCCCGCGCGCTAACTTCGAATTCCGACATCATGCTGATGGATGAGGCATTTTCGGCGCTCGATCCACTGATCCGAACTGATATGCAAAATTTGCTTCTCGAATTGCAAGTTGAGTTGAAAAAGACCATCATTTTCATCACCCATGATCTCGATGAAGCGCTGAAATTGGCCGATCATTTGGTGATTTTGAAAGATGGGGCTGTGGTACAACAGGGAGAGCCACAGAGTATTTTGATGAACCCAACCGATCCATATATCGAAGATTTCGTCTCGGATATTAATCGTGCGCGGGTGTTGCGCGTGCGGTCGGTCATGCAGCCCTTCTCAGAAGGGAAGTTTGCTGGCGATGTCCAGGAAAATGACACCCTCGAAAGCCTCATCGCAGCATCCGGTGGCGACACTGCCCTGCGCTATCGCGTCTTGGATGGCAACAATAATGCCGTCGGCACCCTTGATATGCGCGATTTGGTAAAAGCTTTGGTTCCACGCATCTCCAGCTCCGAAGCTGGCACCCGCTATCATTAAGAGGCGACACTCAATCTAACACTGGGCGGAAAAAGCTTAGCCAAATGGGCGTTTTGCAGAGGTCTTTTTCAATAATTCAAATATGGCTGCTCGAGACAGCAGGGCCGAGAAGCCCGTGCAGGGCGGCGGCCTGTAAATCGCCACGGCGGCCGATACAAACCACACCGTCCAGCTCTGACTTTTGGCCGCGCTGCGCCTCAAAACGGCGCCCGACGGTTTGAATAACCCAGCTGTTCCCTTCTGCGTCCCGCAGAAAGCCTTTCGCACGTATCACGCCGTAAGAGCTGGTCGCCAATTTTCGTGCCAAATCCTCCGGAACGCAGGGCGGTATTTCTCTGAATGCAAGGCTTTCATAGCCCGCATCCGCGTGGGGGCTGGCTTGCGGCTTGGCGGTCGGGCCGGTCAGGCCGAGTATAATGTCAGGCGGCACGCGGCCCCGGACCGTCGGCACAATCTTGGCCTGTGGCGCCATCGCCTGCAGCCAGGACTCTACCGCCTCAATGGCCCGCTCATTCGGTTGCAAGTCCGTCTTACTGTGTACAATCACATCCGCATCCGACAATTGCCGCACGATCGTATCACCGATGTAATCATCTTCTGCCTGCGCCTGGACCCGTTCACCATCGGCCAAGACCACGACCCCGCTCAAAGCAAATCCGGGCAATATCGAAATGCTGAGTGCGACAGTGCCCGGCATCGCCACCCCCGAGGCTTCAATCACGACATGGTCGGGGGGCGGTGTAAGCTCTGACAGTTTGATCAAAGCCGCCGTGAGATCTGAACCGAAAGAGCAACAGATACAGCCGCCTGAAATGGCGATCATATCCTCTCCTTCGGCTTCGATTAAATCTTCGTCAATCGGCAGGTCGCCAAATTCATTGACCAAAATTGCAATCCGGCGCCCCGCTGCATGGCGTAGCAGATGGTTGACCATCGTGGTTTTGCCAGCGCCCAAATAGCCCCCAATCACAGCTACCGGAATATCTGCCTTCAAAGCTCTGCCGCCGGGAAAATACGGCCGCCCTGCACGGTGCCCCACACTGGGATGTCCTTAAGTTCCATCGGGTCACAGGCGGTCGGGTCTGCCTCCAACACGGCAAAATCCGCTTTTTTGCCGGTTTCAATTGAGCCAATCTCACCATCCAGATGCAGCGTGTAGGCCGCGCCCATGGTTACGGCATAAAGTGCTTCTGACACGTCGATCCGCTCTTCTTCCCCCTGAACGCGGCCGGAGGCGGTGATGCGATTGACAGCAGCCCATGCGGTGAAGAGCGGGCCCAGCGGGGTCACGGGCGCGTCGGAATGGATCGCCATGGGCACGCCGCTGTCAAGCGCCGTGCGGCAGGCATTCATGCGCGTGGCCCGGTCCGGCCCTACGGTGAGGTTATAATGCTCATCTCCCCAATAGTAATGATGGTTGGCAAAGAGGTTAACACACATGCCCAGTTTTGCCGCCAAACGGAACTGCGCAGCATCTGCCAATTGGCAATGCTGCAACGTGAAACGGTGATCCGGATTGGGATGCGCTTGCAAAGCCGTTGCCAATTTTTCCAAAACCAATTGCGTGGCCTGATCGCCGTTGGTGTGGGTGTGCACCTGAACCCCAGCCTCCAAGGCCAAATGCAATAGCTCTGACAGATGCTCCGGTGCGATATACCAAAGCCCGTTCGGCGCACCGTTGTGATAACCGGGCCAGCGCAACCGAGCGGAAAACCCTTGGATCGAACCATCCACCACAATTTTAATTTGCCCCAAACGCAACCGATCCGTGGCTCTTTTTTTCATCGCCAAGACGGTCTCAACCAGCTCCGGCGCAGACAGGCCAAGAAAGAAGCGAAACGGCATGAGACGAATGGGATAGTGCGGCTCACTGGTGACACGCAGCATCATATCAACAGTGTCCTCATCCATACGCGAGGCAAGGTCTGTGATCGTGGTTGTGCCTGTACGCACGCAGAGTTTCGCGAAATTGCGCAGGCCAGCTTCATCGGCGTCCAGAAGATTGCGCTCAAAACCAACAAAGGGGCCAACGGGTGTCATAACCTCGGGTCCTTTGAGCTCGCCCGTGGGCAAACCATCGGCGCCCAAGGGGATGCCGGGGTGATTATGCCCAGTCTTCATCATGCCGGCCAGTTCAAGCGCCTTGGTATTCACATTCATAATATGGCCAGAGGCGTGCAAGACCCCTACGGCCCGGGTGGTTGAGACCCGATCAAGATCAGCACGGGTCACGGTGATATTGTCCATATAGATCGGGTCCAACTGCCACCCCGAGACGGCCGCGGCGGGATCCTCAAGCGCGGCTTCCGCCGCCCGCAAACGTTCAACGACCGCATCGACGCTTTTCACCCCAGACCAGAGTTTACCATCGGGGTCGGCACGATCAAACCAGCCACAATAGACTTTGCTCCACAAAGACCCTTCCATAACATGCGCATGACCCTCTACGAATCCAGGCATCAACACCTTGTCTTTGAAACGCTCATCGAGTCTGACGTCGCCCCAAGTCTGCAATTCAGAGAGGCTGCCCGCTCCCAAAATACGCCCATCACGCACGGCCACATGAGTGGCCTCCGGGCGACTGGGGTTCATGGTGATGATTTTTTTGGCACTGTAAACGATCGTTTCGGACATGGGTCACCTTGCTATTTGACGGTCACAGAAAAAGGTAAAGAGGTTTTATTATTTGGAAAAATAGATTTAACTGTCCCCAATGAACTTTTTTTTGGGGGAATGGTCAGTTGAATTTCACACTCAAACAATTGCGCTATGTCGAGGCCGCAGGGCGGCTTGGATCCATCGCCAAGGCCGCCGTTGAAGTTTCGATATCGCAATCCTCAATCACCGCGTCGATTGATGCATTAGAGGCCTCTTTGGACTATGCATTATTCGTCCGAACCCCTGCCAAGGGCATCACCCCAACATCTGCGGGTCGCGAGGCTCTGCAGCTGATCCGCACCTATTTAAACCAAACCCGGCAGTTCGAGTCCGAATTGCAATCACAAGGCGGAGATGACGCCGGTTTGGTGCGTATTGCCTGCTATGCCACCGCTGCCCCCACGTTTTTGCCGCCAATCTTGAAATCGATCACCGAAAATTTTCCCGGTATTTCCGTGAAAGTGATGGAGGGCAATATGATGGCAATCTTAGATTATCTGGACAACGGCGAAGTTGATTTGGTCTTCACCTATGACCGGCATGTGCGTCCGGCGCAGGCCTTTGAGCCGCTTTTCCCTGCTCCACCCTATGCCCTAATCTCCAAATCAGATGCGGCCAGCCAGCTGCCGGCAATTTCCTTTGAGCAATTGAGCAAAAAACCCATGATCATGCTCGACCTGCCCTATACGCGCGACTATTTTCTGGGGTTGTTCCGGGCCCGCGGCCTGGAACCTGACCTGGCCCATTCCACAAGATCCTCAGAAATTGCCCAAGCCTTGGTCGAAGGAGATTTTGGCTATACTTTGTTAAACATCCGGCCGCGCA
>JAKMFM010000012.1 GCA_022425445.1 Planktomarina sp. | reverse complement strand
CCATATCTGACAGCTCTTGAGCGACCTGCGGCCCATATCCGCGCTCGACCTTCATCGTGCCTGCGTCGGAAAAGCAGCGGGGTGCATCAATCGCCTCTTGTGGGTCTAAGTTGAAATCCACCATGTTTGACAGGAAACGCGCATGGCCGTTGGATTGATAGGAGCCGCCCATCACACCAAAGGGCATAGTGACACGCCCGCCTTCGGCCAGCATGCCGGGGATGATCGTATGCATAGGGCGCTTGCCACCTGCCAGCTCATTGGGGTGACCGGCCTCAAGCGAGAAGCCCGCCCCACGATTTTGAAATAAGATTCCAAATCTGTCTGAGGCAATTCCGGATCCAAATGCATGGAAAATTGAGTAGATCAATGAAACGGCCATCCTGTTTTTGTCGACAACGGTAATGTAAATCGTATCTTTATGGATCGCTTCGGACAGCCCATGCGGATCTGGCATGGCGCGGTTCGGGTTGATTAATCTGACGAGCTGCGCGGCGGTTTCGGGGGCCATCATATGATCGACGCGGCTGGCATAATCGCCATCGGCAATAAAGCGATTGCGCGCATCATAGGCCAGCTTGGAGATTTCGGCTTCGATATGCGCCCGTTCTGTCCCGAAAGGTGCCATTGCGGCGATGTCAAAATGTTTCATCATATTGAGCATCAATAGGGCGGTTGCGCCCTGACCATTGGCGGGATGCTCAAGCATCTCAACACCCTCATAAGAGGCGCGCAGCGGTGTGCCATAGGTGGATTTGGTAGCGGCAAAATCCTCAAGACTGTGACACCCTCCTGCCGCGCGCAGGCTGGCTTGCATATCTTCGGCAACTGCGCCGGTATAAAACCCATCGCGGCCTTCTGCGGCCACCCGCTCGAGAACCTCTGCTTGCCCGGGCGCGGCGAAGAGTTGCCCAAGTTTTGGTGCTGCGCCAGCGGTTAGATATGTGTCGCGTGCGGATCCTTGCAGTGCCTGCGTGTTTTGGACCCAGTCGAAGGCGACTTTTGGGGCAACGGGCACGCCTGCACGGGCATAATGAATAGCAGGCGCGAGGGTCTCTTTTAGGGGCAGGGCGCCGAAATCTTTTGCTAGGGTGCAAAATCCGTCCATCGCGCCGGGTATCGTCACTGCATCGACGCTGTGCAGTGGGACCGTGCCGTGCCCTGCATCGCGCAAGGCAGCTGCATTTGCAGCCAGCGGCGCGCGTCCAGATCCGTTGAGGGCGACAACCTCAGAGGCTGGATCCTTTTGGACCAGGGCGAACATATCGCCGCCAATACCGGTCATTTGCGGCTCACAGATGCCCAACAAAACCGCCGCTGCAATCGCCGCATCCGCCGCGTTGCCACCCGCTTTTAAAATATCAATCGCAGTGGCGGCGGCCAAAGGGTGAGAGGTTGCGACCATGCCATTGGTTGCAAAGACGGCCGACCGGCCGGGAAGGTGAAAATCGCGCATGTGCAGTTGAGCCTTTCAGATTGAGCTTATTCGAACATAGCGGATAATGCGGCGGAGGCGAGGGGGCTGCGTCAGGTTTGTGATTTTTTGATGCAAAGCCTTGCTCCAAAGGTGCTGGCCGCGTCATAAGTGGGTGGAAAATGTTAAAATGAGGCGCGTCATGGAAGATGTTTATATCGTAGGAGCGGCCCGCACGCCGATGGGTGGGATGCAGGGGGCTTTGGCCGATGCACCTGCGAGTCAGTTGGGCGGTGTTGCGATCGCAGCTGCGCTAGCAGCTGGCGATGTTGCACCGGATGATGTGAATGAAGTGCTGATGGGCTGCGTCCTACCGGGTGGGCAGGGCCAAGCGCCAGCTCGCCAAGCGGGGTTTGCTGCAGGGCTGGGCGAAGATGTGCCTGCAACCACAATCAATAAAATGTGCGGCTCGGGCATGAAAGCCACCATGATGGGGTATGATCAATTGGCGTTGGGCCACGGTCAGGTGATGGTTGCCGGCGGTATGGAGAGCATGACCCAAGCGCCATATCTTCTGCCAAAAATGCGCGGTGGCGCGCGGCTTGGCCATGGGCAGGTGCAAGACAGCATGTTTCTGGACGGTCTGGAGGATGCCTATGACAAAGGGCGCTTGATGGGAACCTTCGCTGAGGATTGTGCGATGCATTTTCAGTTTTCCCGTGCTGCGCAAGATGCCTATGCACTGCGCTCCCTTGAGCGTGCCTTGGCGGCGCAGGCCAGCGGCGCCGCTGCAGCCGAAATTGCACCGGTGACATTGGTGGGGCGCAAAGCGACGGTAGAGGTTGTCATGGATGAGCAACCGGGCAATGCGCGGCCAGATAAAATTCCACATTTAAAACCCGCGTTCCGGGAGAGCGGGACAGTGACAGCGGCCAATTCTTCGTCGATTTCGGATGGGGCGGCGGCTTTAGTTTTGGCCAATGCCTCTGGGCTTGCGGCAAAGGGCTACAGGCCGCGCGCGCGAGTCATGGGGCACGCCAGCCATGCACAAGCACCCGGTTGGTTCACCACCGCACCGGTTCCTGCGGCCCGAAAACTTTTAGATCGACTCGGCTGGGCTGTTGCGGATGTGGATTTGTGGGAGGTGAACGAGGCCTTTGCTGTGGTGCCCATGGCCTTCATGCATGACATGGAACTTAGCCCGGATGTTGTAAATGTTTATGGCGGCGCTTGCGCCCTGGGCCATCCTATTGGCGCTTCTGGCGCACGAATTTTGGTGACCTTGTTGAACGCCTTGGAACGGCATGATCTCAAGCGCGGTGTTGCGGCGATCTGCATTGGCGGGGGCGAGGGCACTGCCATTGCCATTGAACGCGTATAAAGGCTGCGGATATGGCGCGGGTGAATTATGAAGAGTTGAGAAAAACCATCGCGAGCCTTTGTGCTGGCGAGGACGATACAATCGCGCTTATGGCCAGTGTGGTCTGTGAGCTGCATCACAGTGATGACCGCTTTGATTGGACGGGATTTTATCGTGTAACTGGACCGGAGATGCTCAAGATTGGTCCGTATCAAGGCGGGCATGGGTGTTTGAAAATTCCGTTCTCACGCGGGGTTTGTGGCGCAGCGGCGCGCTTGAAAACCACGCAATTGGTGCCGGATGTGGAGGCCTTTGAGGGCCATATTGCCTGCGCGAGCTCGACCCGATCTGAGTTGGTTTTGCCTGTGTTTAACGGCGCGGGTGATGTGATCGCTGTGTTAGATATCGACAGCGATCAACCAGATGCTTTTTCCCAAGAAGATGCGCAGGCATTGGAGGCTATTCTGGCCTCGGTTTTTAGCAGATAGTTATCGGTGAAAATTCGTTGCTTTTTTTCACGGCTTCTGCCAACGATAAACTTGGAAATGAAAAAATGTCGGAAAATTTCACGCAATGCTGCAAGGACAGACAGATCTAAACACCCTTGGGGCCGATATTCGGGCGCTGCGTAAGGCGCGGGGATTGACCCTTGCGGAGCTGGCGCAAACGCTTGGGCGCTCGGTGGGGTGGTTGAGCCAAGTTGAGCGAGATATGTCTGAGCCTGCGATTAATGATCTGCGTGATTTGGCCCGGGCCTTGGATGTGTCGATCTCGTCTTTGTTTGGGTCTGGTCCCGCGCCTGCTAATGAGGCTGGCTATGTGGTGCGTAAAAATAGCAGGCGTCCTATTGGCAGCCGGGAAGCTGGGTTGGTCGAAGAGCTGCTTTCACCCGATTTAACCGATGATTTTGAGATGCTTCATTCCACATTTGAACCTGGGGCAAAGCTATACCCTGCTGTTTCCCGCCCCACTCAGGAAGTGGGGTATATTCTTTCTGGACAATTGAAACTTTGGATTGGCGATGCAGGCTACCTTTTGGCGCCGGGTGACAGTTTTCGTATCAAAGGCGAATTTTTCCGCTGGGAAAATCCAACCGACAAACCCTGCCAGGTGATCTGGGTAATCGCGCCACCGGTGTATTGATGACATTTCAGGGCTGGATCATATTTGCAGGATTTTGGGTGGTTTTCGTGACAACCCCTGGCCCAAATGCAGTCAATTGCATCAGCAACGGCATGAGCTACGGCCTGCGCCGAGGTCTCTGGGCCGTTTTGGCGATTTTGACTCAAGCAACCGCGTTCTTGATCTTATCGGCTTATGGCATCACCGCGCTGCTCTTGGCATCCCCAACAGCCTTTTCCCTGGCCAAGTTGATCGGCGCGGCTGTTTTGATTTTTCATGGCATTCGCGGTTGGCTCATGGCCGGAACACCGCCCAAGCTCAATCCAGCGCCAGGTTCCATATATGGGCGGGCATTGGCCATTGCGACGATCAACGCAAAGTCGTTGGCCGGATATTTGGCCGCATTCAGTCAATTTGTTCAGCCCGATGTGCCTATTTGGGATCAAATGGCGGTGATTATGCCGACGGCTCTGGGACTGACTGCGTTGTCCTATACGGGCTATACAGCTTTGGGTGCCGCATTCGGAAAATCGGCCATGGCCAAAGTCTTCAATGTCTCGCTGCAGCGTGGGCTGGCGGTTTGCTTTATCGCCTACGGGCTTTTGCTAGGCGCCAGTTTGATGCGAAGCACGGCATGAGGGAGGCTTCGCAATGATGTGGGAGATCCTTTGGGGATTCGAGCCTGCGCTGATCACCGGATATGTGATTGCGGGCCTGATCTTAAACCTCACGCCAGGAGCAGATTTTCTGTTCATTATGTCCAGTGGTCTTTCCGGCGGCCCGCGCATCGGCGTGGCAGCGGCACTGGGTGTGAATCTTGGTGTTGTGGTGCATATTTTAGCCGCGGCCGCTGGGCTGTCAGCATTATTGTTGGCGCATCCTGCGGCTTATCATGCCATCCGCATCCTAGGTGTGGCCTATCTGGCTTGGATGGCACTGCAGGCTTGGCGCAGCAGCGACGTAGTGGTGCGGCCGGGCGGCCGCCGTGGTGTTTGGCAGGCCGCGCGGCGTGGGTTTTTCATCAATGTATCAAATCCGAAAACCGCACTTTTTATCTTTGCCTTCATTCCGCAATTCACTGACCCCGCCATTGGCCCCATAGGGGTGCAAATCTTGATCCTTGGAACAATATTTTTGGTGAATGGGGCGTTGTTCACGCTCTGCCTTGGTGGCGGGTCTGGCTATTTCGCGGCGGCGCTGGGCGCGCGCGCCGGTGTTCTGAACAAAATATCTGCAATTTTACTCGGCGGGCTTGCAGCCCGTTTGATCATTGACTGAGGGAGACCAAAATGAGTGATTTTCCAACCACCGCAAGGGTTGTAATTATTGGGGGCGGCGTTGTTGGCGTATCGACCCTGTATCATTTGGCTAAAGCCGGGTGGACCGATTGTGTCTTGCTGGAG
Organism: Planktomarina sp.; assembly: GCA_022425445.1. Taxonomy (GTDB): domain Bacteria; phylum Pseudomonadota; class Alphaproteobacteria; order Rhodobacterales; family Rhodobacteraceae; genus Planktomarina. The sequence goes on along the minus strand of JAKMFM010000012.1, from coordinate 3,813 downwards.
AAAAATGAGCTGACCGCCGGTTCAACTTGGCATGCGGCGGGCAATTGCCCGTCCTTCTCGACCAGCTGGGCGATTATGAATATGCAGCGCTATTCTCTGGGTCTCTATGCTGGTTTGGCCGAAGAGGTGGATTACCCGATGAATTATCATGTCACGGGCTCTATTCGACTGGCTCACGATAAAAACCGAATGCTGGAATTTGAGCGGGCGCGCACAATGGGCCGGTATCAGGGCTTGGACATCGAGATGATGTCCGTTTCAGATATGAAAGATGCCTATCCCTTTTTGGAGACGCATGATCTGGTAGGCGGGCTATGGGATCCCGATGACGGTGATATTGATCCGGCCCAGCTCACTCAAGCACTGGCCAAAGGGGCGAGAGAGATGGGCGCCAGCATTCAGCGGTTTTGCCCAGCAACTGGGGTCACGCAGGTGGGAGATGAATGGAGTGTCCATACGGACAAGGGTGACATCCGCTGCGAAAAAGTGGTCAATTGTGCCGGTTATTATGCCCAGCGCGTGGGTGAATGGTTCAAACCCTACGGCGGTCGGACTGTTCCCATGACGGTGATGAGCCATCAATATTTTTTAACTGAAGAAATTCCTGAATTGAAGGAATGGACAGAAGCCAATGGCCGCAAAGTGCCCCTCTTACGGGATGTGGATTCCTCCTATTACCTGCGGCAAGATAAACACGGGTTGAACCTTGGTCCCTATGAGCGCAATTGCAAAGCCCATTGGGTGACGCCCGAAGACCCGATGCCAGAGGATTTCAGCTTCCAGCTCTATCCTGACGATCTGGAACGTTTGGAGTGGTATATCGAAGACGCGATGGCGCGGGTTCCAATTTTGGGATCTCAAGGCGTTGGTCGGGTGATCAATGGCCCAATTCCCTATGCGCCTGACGGGCTTCCGCTCATCGGGCCTATGCCCGGTGTGAAGAACGCTTATGAAGGCTGCGTCTTTACATTTGGCATCACCCAAGGCGGTGGGGCCGGTAAAGTCTTGGCGGAATGGATCACCGAAGGGGAAACCGAATGGGATATGTGGGCGGTCGATCCGCGCCGCTATACCGATTACACAGATCAAGACTATTGTGACCGCAAGGCCATGGAAGTTTATGGGCATGAATATGCCATGCATTTCCCGCATCACGAATGGCCCGCTGGACGGGACAAGAAACTTTCACCTGTGCATGATAAGGTGCGTGCGGCCGGTGGCGTAATGGGGGCTTATAACGGCTGGGAGCGGGCCAATTGGTTTGCGCAGCCGGGAGATGACACCGCCCATGAGGCGACCCAGACTTGGGAACGTGAGGGCCCATGGGCCGAACGTATTCGCCAAGAGGTCGAGACCGTGCGCGATCATTGCGGCGTGTTGGATTTGCCCGGCTTCAGCCGTTTCAACCTCATAGGCGACGGCGCCGCAGAATATTTGCGTGGTAAAATCACCGGCGGACTGCCAAAGATTGGCCGTATGAACCTGGCTTATTTTGCCGATAACCGCGGCCGGATTTTGACAGAGATGTCAGTTGTGCGTCATGCCGAGGAGCATTTCACATTGATCACCGCCGCCAGCGCGCAATGGCACGATTATGATGTGCTCAAGTCAGATCTGCCGGCTGGTTTGGAGCTGGTGGACCATACCACAGACTTTTCAACTTTGATTGTCACAGGTCCCAAAGCCCGCGAGGTTTTAACCAAAATGGGGACCGATGCGGATTTGTCTTTGGGGTGGTTGACCCATCAAGCTGCACAGGTCGCCGGGCAGGATTGCGCTCTTTTGCGGGTCTCTTTTGCCGGTGAACTTGGCTGGGAAATTCATGCGCAAAACGCCAAAATCCCAGCGCTTTATGATGCTGTAATTGCGGCCGGCGCCAAACCCTTTGGCATGTATGCGCTCAACAGCCTGCGGATCGAAAAAGGATACCGCGCTTGGAAAGGCGATCTGTCGACAGATTACAGCCTTTTGGAAGCTGGACTTGAGCGATTTGTCAAATTGGATAAGCCGCAAGACTTCCCCGGCAAGGCCGCTTTGCAGAATGAAAAGCAACAAGGGCGCAAGAAAGCCTTTGCCATGCTGATCGTTGAGGCGGGCGCTTATGATGCGCCCTATATGTCAACGATTTGGCAGGGCGGCACGGTGGTGGGTGAAACCACCTCGGGTGATTTTGGCCACCGTATTGGCAAATCCATCGCCCTGGCCATGCTGCGCCCTGATTTGGCGGTGCCGGGAACGGAAGTGGAGGTAGAAATTTTCGGCCAACGCTGCAAAGCCGTGGTGCAGGAGGATCAACCGCTGTGGGATCCAGACAATGCGCGTTTGCGCAGCTGATAGGGAGCAGATGTGATGATCATTCTCGATGGCGGTTTGGGCCAAGAATTGGTGAAACGCGCCGGAAAGGCCACGGATTTGTGGTCCATGCAGGCCTTGCTCGACACGCCTGACATGGTGCGTGCCGTGCATGATGACTATTTTGCAGCCGGTGCGCAGGTTGCCACCACCAATACCTATTCTGTTCTGCCAGACCGGCTGGAGAGCAAAGGTTTGGCCGATAAACTGCGGCCTATGACAGTCTTGGCTTGCGAATTGGCTGTGGCGGCAAGAGATGCTCATGGATCTGGGCAGGTGGCCGGTTCAATGGGACCGATTGGCTTTTCCTATCAACCAGACAAGGCGCCACCCGCCGAGCAGGCTGCTGAGATATATGCAGATATTGCACGGCTTCATGCGGATTATGTAGATTTTCATATTCTCGAAACTATGGCGTCAGTAGATCAAGCGCGTGGGGGGTTGATGGGCGCGGGGGTGACGGGCAAACCGATTTATGTCTCCCTCTCTGTGGATGATAGCGATGGCACCAAGCTGCGGTCTGGGGAACCTTTAAGCGATGCGATTGCGATGCTCAAGGTGTTTAATCCAGCCGCAGTTTTGATCAATTGCTCTCTGCCCGAGGCGGTGTCGCAGGGCCTGCCTCTCTTGGCCGGTCACGGGTTTACTCTGGGCGCTTATGCCAATGGGTTCACGGGCATTCACCAGGAATTCAATTCGATCCATGCGACGGTGGATCTGCTGAAATCTCGAACCGATTTGGGCCCGGCGGAGTATCTCGCCTTTGCGCGCGATTGGGCCAAAAGCGGGGCGGAAATTATTGGTGGTTGTTGCGAGGTGGGTCCGGCGCATATTGCGCTTCTTGCACAGGAACTGGGAGATTAAAACGATGCTGAACGCTTCAGCGGTGGCCTGTATTGAACAGGTGCGATTGGGGTTTGTCGCCTCTGTGACATCGGGGGGACGGCCCGCTGTGTCGCCGAAAGGAACCTTTATTGTTTTGGATGAGCATAAGATTGCCTTTGCTGAAATTCGCTCGCCCGGCACCATCAGCAACATCGGCCACAGTCCTGAGGTGGAGGTAAATTTTGTTGATAGTTTGCGCCGCAAAGGCTGGCGGATGCGTGGTGTCACGCAAATTTTGCGACGGGGCAGCGCAGATTTTGAGGAGATCTTTCCCAAGTGGCACGCGCTCTGGGGTGATTTGTCCGCGCGTATACGGGCCATTGTTGTGATCAAGGTGAACGAGGTCAAACCCCTCTCTACCCCGCCCTATGATGACGGGGTGACGGAGGCGGACATGATTGCGCTTTACAAAGAAAAATACGCGAAGATGTACCCCTAGGGGTCATTGTGCACATCAGTTTAAGTTCCATAGGAGATGGATATGGGTCAGGTTCCGACAAAAGCGCGCGCGGTCATCATAGGTGGCGGGGTTATTGGCTGCTCATTGGCGTATCATTTGGCCAAATTGGGCTGGAA
>JAKMFM010000004.1 GCA_022425445.1 Planktomarina sp. | reverse complement strand
GATGTCAGATCTGGGTCAAGCGCGAGATCTGGCGCAGGCCTTGGTCTCCACTGCCAATGGAGCCGGTTGCCCCACCAGCGCGGTGTTGACGGATATGAGTCAACCGCTGATCCCAAGTATTGGCAATGCGCTAGAGATTGCCGACGTGATGCGTGCCTTCGAGTCCGGGCAAGGGGCGATGGTCGAGGTGGCGTTTGAGCTTGGCATGCAGCTTTTGCTGCAAGCACAAATGGGTCTCTCCGAGAAAGGCGCGCGTGACCGCTTGCGGTCCACTTTGCAAGATGGCAGCGCAAAGGCCCGGTTTGGCGCGATGGTGCGGGCGCAGGGAGGCCCGGTAAATTTTGCAGATCGCTGGCAAGACTATCTTGAAGTCGCTCCAGCCTATGAGCTGCGTGCTGCCAATACGGGCTATTTGAGTGAGATAGATGGGGCCGCACTGGGGCAGGCTGTGGTTGCGCTTGGCGGTGGGCGGCAACGCGAAGATGATCGGATTGACCATTCCGTTGGCCTGTCTGACATCGTGCCTCTGGGCACGTATCTGCGCAAAGGCGCGCCGATCGCGCGGCTGCATTGCCGAAGTGCGAAACAAGCGGATATAGCCCTGCGCGCTGTTCAGGCCGCGCTTACCTTGAGTTCAGAGCCGCCGGTTTTGCCGGCTTTGATCATTGAACGGATTATGCCAGAAAAGGTCTCAAATCATGGCTAGGGCTTTCGTGGTTGTTCTGGATTCTCTGGGCTGCGGTGGTGCACCAGATGCTGCCGAATTTGGCGATCTAGGGGCCAATACGCTGGGTAACATCATTCAGGCGCGCCAGGGTGATTTGCATATGCCGAATTTGGCTGCCTTGGGCCTCGGCGAGGCGCTGCAGCATTCCAGCGGCATGTCCTCTCCGTGGCCTGCGGCGCGCGCGGGGATGTGGGCGGTGGCGCGTGAAATTTCCAAGGGCAAAGATACCCCGTCGGGCCATTGGGAATTGGCCGGGGTGCCGGTGCCTTGGGATTGGCATTATTTTCCCGATGAAACGCCAGCGTTTCCGCCGCATGTATTGGCAGCATTGCAAGATTTTGCAGGTGGTAGCCTGGCCAATTGCCACGCCTCCGGCATGCCGGTGATTGAGGCTTTTGGCGCCGAGCATCTGCGCTCTGGTTTGCCGATTTGTTACACCTCGGTGGACAGCGTGTTTCAGATTGCGGCCCATGAAGATCGTTTCGGTTTGCAAAATCTTTATCAGCTTTGCCAAGATATGGCAGGCATTTTACATGAAATGAAGGTTGGGCGGGTGATTGCACGGCCTTTTGTTGGAACGCTGGAAACGGGATTTCATCGCACGCTGAACCGCAAAGATTTTGCCATGGATCCTCCGTCTGCAACCCTCTGCGAATGGGTCATGCAGGCCGGACATCCGGTACATGCGATTGGCAAGATCGGTGACATATTTTCGATGCGCGGGATTACGCGCTGTCGCAAGGGCAGTGATGCGCAGCTGATGGAGCATTTGGCCGATGAGATGCAGCATGCGCCAGATAACTCTCTAATTTTGGCGAATTTTGTGGAATTCGACACGCTCTTTGGCCATCGGCGCGATGCGGAGGGCTATGCGAGGGCATTGGAATGGTTTGATGCGCAGATCGGTCCAATTTTGGCTCAAAGCCGGCCTGACGATCTGGTCATCTTTACGGCGGATCATGGCAATGATCCGACATGGCGGGGCACAGATCATACGCGCGAGCAGGTGCCAGTGCTTGTTCATGGGCAGAAGTTGGCGCAACCAACGGGTTTTGAACGCACGATTGCGTTTCAAGATGTTGCTGCGACGGTGGCCACGCATTTGGGTGTTGTCGCACAAGGGAAGGGAAGAAATTTTTATGAGCTGGAAAACATTTCCGAAAATTGAGCTGCATCTGCATTTGGAGGGGGCGGCGGATCCGGCCTTTATCCGGGGGCTCGCGCAAGAGAAATCTGTTGATATTGGAGGGATTTTTGATGAGGCCGGCGCCTATAAATACAAAGGATTTGGCGAGTTTTTGCAGGTTTATGAGGCGGCCACCCAAGCGCTGCAAAGCCCAGAGGATTTTCAGCGCCTGACGCAATCAGTCTTGGAAAACCTTGCGGAACACAATGTTGTTTATGCGGAAACTTTCGTCTCCCCAGACTTTTGTGGTGGCAGAGATTTGGGCGCTTGGCGCGAGTATCTACATGCCATGCAAGAGGCGCATGTTGAGGGGGTGACGCTGAAAGGTATTGTCACCTGCATCCGCCACTTCGGCCCAGACAAAGCGCGCGAAACGGCCATGTGTGCTGCCGAAACGGCGGGGGAGTGGGTCGTTGGCTTTGGCATGGGCGGGGCTGAGGATGCAGGCAAGGCCCAGGACTTTGCCTATGCGTTTGATATGGCACGCGAGGCTGGGCTGCGCTTGACCTCTCACGCTGGCGAATGGGGCGGGGCGCAATCCGTCTGGGATACGATTAACGATTTACGCGTCGAGCGAATTGGCCATGGGGTGCATGCGATTGAAGACCCTAAATTGGTCGATTACCTTGCCGATACGGGGCTTGTACTGGAGGTAAACCCTGGCTCAAACATTGCCCTGGGCGTATATCCAAGCCTCGCGCAACACCCGATTGCAAAGTTGCGGGACGCGGGGGTGAAGGTCACTGTCAGCACCGACGACCCGCCATTTTTCCACACTGATTTGACCCAAGAATTTGAGCAGTTGGAGCGGGTGTTCGGCTGGGGCGTAGATGATTTTCGTGCGCTCAATGCCACCGCTTTGGATGCCGCATTTTGTGATGCCGGCACGAAAGAGGCTTTGGCTAAGATTCTGGAAAACTAGAAGTCAGTTTCACCGCATGGCAACTATGACCTCAGTTGAGGTGATGGTGCATTGTCATAACGGCGATTTTGCACCAGTATTGGTCCGGAAAATCATAGCAACTTGGGGCAAACCGCATGACCCTCACCATTGTTGATCATCCGCTTGTAAGGCATAAGCTGAGCTTGATGCGCGATAAGGCGACACCGACCAATCAGTTTCGCCAGTTGCTGCGCGAAATCAGCCATCTGATTGCTTATGAGGTGACGCGGGATCTGCCGCTGGAGCTGCGCGACATTGAAACGCCGATGCGCTCTATGCAGGCGCCTGTCCTAGCAGGGAAAAAGCTGGCTTTGGTCTCTATTCTTAGGGCTGGAAATGGATTGCTGGATGGTGTTTTGGAATTGATTCCCTCAGCCAGGGTGGGGTTCGTGGGGCTTTATCGGGATGAAAAGACGCTGAAGCCAGTGCAATATTACTTCAAAGTACCCGATGACCTGCAAAACCGTGTGGTGATCGCAGTTGATCCCATGTTGGCCACCGGAAATTCGAGTGTTGCGGCGATTGATTTGCTCAAACAGGCGGGTGCATGCAACGTCAAATTTCTCTGCCTCTTGGCCGCCCCTGAAGGCATTGCTCGTATGCAAGAGGCGCATCCCGATGTTGATATCACGACCGCCGCGGTTGACGAATGCCTCAGCGATATCGGCTATATTTTACCGGGCCTCGGCGACGCGGGCGACAGGATGTTTGGGACGAAGTGAGCCGGATTAATGCTATGGCGCGGGCAGCCAGCCGTTTATACCCATGTTGCGCCAGGCAGTTTCTGGCGAATGCGATGATGATCCCTTGGCCGCAACCCTAGGTTTTCGTGATCAAATTTTCGGGTGAGGCCGATAAAACGCAATTTGTAGTCACACTACCTGCGTCCTCACCGAGGGGTGCAAATCGCTTGTAGGCCGAGCCATGCGCCGTCGGGGAGCGGGGGTGTGGGGGGGTGTAGGGTCGATGCGGGTCCGCGCTGATCTGACAGGGCAATTTTTGCCAGTTGGTTCACCTGCCGGTTTGAGAGCTCGTTTGAGGTGATCAGGCTGATAGAGACGAATGGTCCGGCCTCTTGCAGGTAGGTGCCGAGCGGATCTGATGCATTTAAAGTTGCTATGGCGGAGGCGACATAGCCTGCCGTCACCGCTGGATCATCCGATTGCCCCACCATATTATCAAACAATATCACTTTGCCGCCTGGCAAGATAATTGGAGCGGTGCGTTGACCGGGCAAGACGCGCAGCTCAAGTGCGGCGTTCGGTGCAAGGCGCTCCATGAGAAGTGCCGCGCTGCGGATGCCTTCAGGGCTGGTGCAATAGGGGCCGGCCAACTGGCCAATACGCTCTGCCAGCCCTTGGCCAAGTTGCACGCGCTTGGCCTCCGGTAAGACATTGCTTGCATAGCTGACCATGGCTTGCGGGCCCCAGATTAGGGTTGCAAAGCTGAGAAGGACAACGCTGGAAGCTGCAAGAATGAAACGCAATCTGCCGGGATGTGGCCGGCTGCGATCAATGGCTTTTTGAACCTTGAGCAGGGCTTCAAGCATGGGTTTATCGGAAATTTCCAAACTTTCTTCTGAGCCGGGCGCTGGTCTTAGGGTTGCTGCATCCTCTTTATGGGTTTGAACATCGATCGCGGCCAAAGACCAATGGGCCAGCGGGCGGTTTTGCATATCCGTCAAAATCAAGGTGGCTTGGCCGCAAGAGACCACGACCTCACGCCTTTGCATCGCAGGGCCGCTGCGCCAAAGGCCGGTACATTCCAGCCGGTCATATGCTTTAAGTGCGGTCATAAGGGCCTGCTCTGCCTCTTTCCCGCAAGATAGGTTGATCTGCGCAATGACGCAATGGCTTGTGGCGAACTGCGCTGATGTTCGCTCGCCCTTAGGCTGTTTTTGCGATACCGCGAAGCTCGAATTTTTGAATTTTGCCCGTTGATGTTTTGGGCAGCTCTTGGAAGATGATGCGCTTGGGGGTTTTGAACCCGGCCAGTCGCCCACGCACAAAGGCGATCACTTCAGCCTCTGTGGCCGATTTTCCCTCAAGCAGCTCGACAAATGCGCAGGGCACTTCGCCCCACTTATCGTCGGGTTTGGCCACAACGGCGCATAGGCTCACGGCCGGATGGGCCATTATAGCGCCTTCGACCTCAATGCTTGAAATATTCTCACCGCCTGAGATGATGATATCTTTCATCCGGTCGGCAATCTGCATCATGCCATCGGGATGTTGAATGGCGATGTCTTCGGAGTGGAAAAACCCACCAGAAAATGCCTTAGCCGTTGCTTCGGGGTTTTTGTAATAGCCCTTCATGACCGCGTTGCCACGCATGACGATTTCGCCCTGGGTGGCGCCATCCATCGCAATTTGCTGGCCTGTGTCATCGACAACCGTGGTCAAGTCCATCATTGGCATGGCGATGCCTTGGCGGGCCTTACGGGACGATTGCTCTTCTGCGGGCAAAGCATCCCAGGCTGGGTTCCAAAGCGATTCCACCACATGCCCATAGGTCTCGGTCAGCCCGTAGACCTGTGTGACATTAAAACCCATTTGCCCAATGGCGGCCAAAGTCGCCGGAGCGGGTGGGGCGCCTGCGGTAAAGACCTCAACTTGATGATCAAAGCTGCGCCGATCACCGTCGGCAGCGTTTACGATCATGTTGAGCACAATCGGCGCACCGCCAAAATGGCTGACACCTTCATCTGCGATGCCATCATAAATTGCTTTGGCTGAAATATCTCTGCACCCGACGACGGTGCCGCCTAAAAGTGGCATCATCCAAGTGTGGTTCCAGCCATTGCAGTGAAATAACGGCACGATGGCCATGAACACGGGCTGGAGGGTCATGCGCCAACTGATTGGTGTGCCCATGGTCATCAAATAGGCGCCACGGTGATGATAAACCACGCCTTTGGGTCGGCCTGTTGTGCCGGATGTGTAGTTGAGTGCGAGGCTCTCCCATTCATCTTTCGGCATGATCCACGGGGCCTGTGCATCGCCGCGCGTGAGCAGCGTCTCATATTCTAGATACCGGCCAGAAGTCTTAAAACCAGCCTCTTGATCTGCCACCTCAACGATTTGCGGCTTGGGTGTGTTCAGAGCGGCAACGGCCGCCTCAACCGGCGCGAGAAATTGGCTATCGACCAAAATAACTTTGGCCTCCCCATGTTCAAAAATATAGGTAAGCGTGTCGACATCCAGCCGGGTGTTGATGGTGTTTAAAACAGCACCACATGCCGGCACGCCAAAGCTGGCTTCAATTTGCGCTGTGATATTTGGGAGTAACGTTGCGACCACATCACCAGGCTGGACGCCCAATCCGGTTAGGGCGCTGGCCAATTGGCTCACCCGCGTGTGATATTGGCTGTAGGTGGCACGATGGGAGCCATAGACCACGGCAATGTGGTCCGCGAAGACCGAGGCGGCGCGTTTCAGATGCGACAAAGGCGTGAGCGGCACATAATTTGCCTGGCATTTGTCCAAACCGGTCTCGTCCGCCATCCATCCCATGTCGCATTCCTCCCTCGTTTTGCGCACTATCGCTCTTGTGCAGATGATTTCAAGAGCCCATGCATAACAAATGGATCAAAAAACAAATACAGTTGCGTCAATTCTCTTTATGGTGACTGGCATGGCCACGGTTGGAGTGATCGATAATTTCATCACCTATATCGCTGTGGAAGTGAGCCTGTGGCAATTTCACTTTCTGCGCAGCATGATCGCTGTTCCCGTTATTGTAAGTTTTGGTCTGATGGTGGGCTGGACGTTGCGCCCCTTGCGCATTTTGCCGGTCTTGGGGCGCAATATGTTTTTGTCGGGAGCCATGTTTGTCTATTTTGGCTGTTTGGGGTTCTTTCCCATTTCGGCCGTAGCGGCAGGTCTTTTCACGGCGCCGGTTTTGGTGATGTTCATAGATGCTGTTTGGTCGCGTCGGCGCATCGGGCCCATTCGCCTCGCCACGGCATGTTTAGGATTTTTGGGCACGCTATTGGTTCTCAAACCAGATGTGGGCGGATTAAGCTGGGCAAATTTGATCCCAGTTTCGGCTGGGCTGATGTATGCTTTCGGCAATGTGGCCACCCGCAAATGGTGCGAAGGTGAAAGCGCTGTCGCCTTGCTTTGGTCCTATATGTTTTTGATGCTGATTTTTGGAGCTTTGGGGGTCGTCTACCTTTATTTCTACCCAGGTAATCCAGACAGTTATCTCACGCGCGCCTGGGTTTGGCCCTCCGCAAGTGTATGGATGTGGATCGTTATTCAGGCGGTGTTTTCGTTGATTGGTATCGGATTCATTATGAAAGCCTATCTCATAGGTGAGGTGACCTATGTCTCGATCTTTGAATATTCTATGTTGATTTTCGCCAGTACCACAGCTTGGGTGTTGTTTGGCGATCGCCTCGGGCCTTTGGGGTTCGTCGGTATCGGCGTCATCATCGTGACTGGGATTGTCATCGCCATTCGTTCCAATGCGGCGGAAGATTAAGGCATCAATGCACCGGTTCTGAGGCGGGTCACGCGGCGAAGTAGCTGTAAAAGCCTTTGCCTTCCTCTGCCAATGTACGAAGCAGTTCGGGCGCGGCAAATCTGGAGCCATATCGTGATTGTAGCTCATCGCAGCGCGCGATCCCATAGTCGGCGCCGAGCATGTCCAGCCAAGACAGCGGCCCGCCGGACCAAGGGGCAAAACCCCAACCCAAAATCGCGCCGACATCGCCCTCCCGCACATCCATCAATACGCCGTCTTGCAATGCGCGCACCGCCTCAAGGCTTTGGGCGAACATGAGCCTGTGTTGGACATCCAAAAGGTCCAAATTTCCGTTTTCTTTGCCGAAGTGATCGCGCAGACCTTGCCAGAGGCCCTGCCGCTTACCGGTGGCATCATAGTCATAAAACCCAGCTGACGACTTGCGCCCAAGTCGGCCTTGGTCGAAGAGCCAAAACAAGACCTCATCGGCCTGTTCATTGTCGTAATCTACGCCCATGGCGGCTTTTGTGGCCTTGGCAATTTTGACCCCGAGATCAATAGACGTCTCGTCGTTCAATTGAAGCGGGCCAAGGGGCATTCCCATCAGCTTGGCGGCATTCTCTATCAGGGCGGGCTCAACGCCCTCATGGAGCATGCGCAGCCCTTCATTGATATAGGGGATGATGCACCGGTTTGCGTAAAAGAACCGCGCGTCATTCACCACAATCGGGGTTTTGCGAATTTGCCGTGCAAAGTCCATGGCTTTGGCCACCGCTCGATTGCCGGTCTCTGCGCCTTTGATAATTTCCACCAGCGCCATTTTCTCGACAGGGCTGAAAAAGTGGATGCCGATGAACTGGTCGGGCCGCGCGCTGGCTTTTGCGAGCTCCGTAATGGGCAAAGTTGACGTGTTGCTGGCAAAAATACTGTCGGGACCAATGACGGCTTCTACCTGACGGGTCACCTCAGCCTTGATTTTTGGGTCTTCAAACACGGCTTCGATGATCAAGTCGCACTCTGTCAGAGCTTGATAGTGGGTTGTTGCGTCAATGCGCGACAACAGAGCATCTTTCTGCTCAGAGGTTGATTTGCGACGCGCAATCCCCTTGTCGCAATAGTTGGCGACATAGGCTTTGCCCCGATCGGCTGCCTCTTGTGTTTGATCGATGAGCACCACCTCGATGCCGGCCTGCGCTGAGACAAGAGCAATGCCCGCACCCATCATTCCTGCCCCGAGAATTCCCAATTTGCGCACAGATTGATCTGGCACGTCTTTTGGCCGCACCGCGCCTTTGTCCAGAGCGCCCTTGTTCAGAAACAGGCTGCGGATCATATTTGACGAGGAGGGGTTCATTATCACCGATGTAAACTGCCGGGCCTCGATTTTTAGGGCAATATCAAAGGGCACCAAGGCGCCCTCATAGACCGCACTCAACAGCGCCTTCGCCGCTGGGTAAACGCCCATGGTTTGACCATTCACCATCGCGGAGGCCCCGACATAGGTCATAAAGCCCGCCGGGTGATAGGGTGCGCCGCCGGGCATTTTATAGCCTTTGGCGTCCCATGGCTTGACCAGATCCGCGTCTTTTGCCGCCAAGATCCATGCCTTTGCATCCGCAAGCGGGGTGGCACTGACTGCATCAATGATCCCGGCTGTTTGCGCCTCAGCCGGTGAACAAAGCTTGCCTTGCAACAGATAGGGGCTTGCCGCAAGCGCACCCATTTTTCGCACCAATCGGGTTGTGCCACCAGCCCCGGGGAAGATGCCTACTTTTATTTCTGGCAGGCCAATTTTAGCCTTTGGGTTATCGGCGCAAATGATGTGGTGGCAGGCCAGCGGGATCTCAAGCCCAATGCCAAGTGCCGTGCCAGGCAATACGGCGACGATGGGCTTGCCACCCTTTTTGGTTTTGAGCTCCATACCCGCCAGTTCAATTTTGCGCAGGATTTTATGAATTTCCATAACCATCTCGAAACACCCCTGCGCGGGGTTTTCTGGGTGCATGTCCTTTGTCTCAGCGATCACCGCCAAATCCATGCCCGCCGCAAAATCTGACTTAGCGGAGGTGATGATCACCCCTTTGACCTCTGGATCGATGAGGCACCCATCAATCAGGGCGCTGAGATCGGCGAAGCCCTGCGTGCTCATGACATTCATCGGCCGGGACTGGCAATCCCAGGTGATGGTGGCCAGACCGTCGGCATCAAGGGTTTGGGTGAAATCGGACATACGACCTGCCTCTAGGTTAGGTATTCTCGGGTCGTCCAATCGCGATGACCCAGAGCATTCATGATAGAGCTGATCCGCCAAGTTTTCCCGTTATGGTTTAACATGGCAGAGGATGTATAGGGTCCCACAACACGCCGATCGCCGGCGAACATTTGCGTTTGATAGGTGCCGATCAACGTGTCTTCCTCGCTGACTTCAATCACAATAACCTTCCGAATGATTTGTGAAATTTTGAGCGTGTCGAGTGC
>JAKMFM010000178.1 GCA_022425445.1 Planktomarina sp. | reverse complement strand
AACATGGTGGATTTCAACTTAGACCCACAAGAGGCGATTGATGCACCCCGCTGCTTTTCCGACGCAGGCACGATGAAGGTCGAGCGCGGATATGGGCCGCAGGTCGCTCAAGAGCTGTCAGATATGGGCCATAAGGTCGAAATACCCGACGGGCCAATTGGCGGCGCTCAGGCAATCTTGATCGACGCGGACGGCGTCCTGCAAGGCGCATCTGACCCCCGCAAGGACGGCTGCGCCCTGGGCTACTAATTCAACTGAAACTGTAAAGGATAGGCGCCGTTCTCAAAAGGGCCAAAAATATCCTCAATATCGGGGTGATCCACTGGGTCCCCCGATATATCCGCCACGAGATTTTGTTCGGACACATAGGCAATATAGTAGCTTTGATCGTTCTCAGCCAACAAGTGGTAATAGGGTTGATCCTTCACCGGACGCGCCTCTTCCGGAATGGCTGCATACCATTCGTCCGTATTGGAAAACTCTGGATCCACATCGAAAACGACCCCACGAAACGGGTGTTTTTTATGCCGCACGATTTGGCCCAAATGATATTTCGCTTCAGCTTGCACAGGTCACCTATGATTTGAACCTCCTTTTACGCGGATTTGGATCAAAATGTCTATGCGGTCACACAGAATTGATACTCATGCGTGCCATAATTTCGCAATCAGACGAATGGCTGCCAAAACCATGGCACCATTGCAAATTTCCCGGTGTGACGCTACTAATTACCGTAAAAGCTGGCCAAATTAACAAAAAGTGACCGCACCCATGAGCAGTATTCTTCGCAGCCTCGTTCTGATCACCCTTCTGGCGGGGTGTTCTTTTTCTGGTGGCAATTCAAATCCGCCACGAAATCTAGACAATGCCTGCTCGATATTAGATCAGCGCCGCAGCTTCCTGCCGGCCTTTCGCGCGGCCAAACGCAAATATGGCGTGCCAATTTCGACGCAAATGGCGATGATTTGGCAAGAAAGCAAATTCAAAGCCAATGCCAGAACACCTAAGAAATATACACTCTGGGTCATTCCCGCCGGTCGTCAAAGTTCGGCATATGGCTATGCGCAGGCGCTAGATGGAACTTGGAAAGAATATAAGAAAAGTGCAGGCCGCTGGGGCGCCAGCCGCACCAATATCCGAGATGCTGTAGATTTCATGGGCTGGTATATGGCGCAAAGCCGCCGATCTCTGGGCATTCCGATGTCCGACACGCGCAACCAATATCTCGCCTACCACGAAGGCCGGACCGGTTATCGCCGCGGATCATACAAATCCAAACGCTGGCTGATCAATATCGCAAATGGCCTCGAACGCCGGACGGCGATGTATAAGCGGCAATTGATCAGCTGCGGTAAGGGATAGAGGCTCTATCTCCCCCACCTCGTAATTTACAGACTCTATACCTATCTAGACTCCATTTATAATGTGGAGTTTGACCATGACTTTATTTGACGACCCATTGCTGCAACTCGCCTTCAGCCTTCACAATCAAAGAGGCACATATGCACTGTTGCTGGATTCTGGTATTTCACACGCCGCAGGAATTCCAACGGGCTGGGGGATTAACGAGGATTTGATACGCAGCGTGGAGGAAACCTCGAGTGCAAAACCCGACAGCAGTTGGAGCACGCATTGCGCGACGCGCCTCAGTCCTGGCGTTTTTGCATCTCGTGTTGGATGTTGAACAACACATTTGACAGCTTTCCGCCTTGAGTCAAACCGTCTAAAACAATACGAGTTCGGCCGCCGGAATTGTCTTGCACCACCCATTGGCGCAGCTGCACGGGGTTGTCGGTGAAAATCAGTTGGATGAAACCATAGTCAGGGTTTTCCAGATCCTGCAACGTCACAGCAGTTTGGGACTCGGCCTCGAAATGGGCGACCACCATATCACGTTGCGCCAAATCCACCGTCCGCTCCAAAACCAGGCTCAGCGGTGAGTGGCGCAGCGGAAACCGCAACGGCTCATCGCGGGATTTGGGATCAAAGACCGCCACCTGTCCACCGCCAACCACAACCAAAGTGGCCTCTGGCGGGTCATATTCAAAACGAATGCGTCCAGGCCGCCGAATGAACAACCGCCCCGTAGAGGTTTCCCCCGTATCCGTGAACTGTGAAAACTGTGCCTCTGCCGTGGTCATGGCATTAAAATACGACGATATTTCATTGAGGCTGATTTTTTCAGCTGCAACTGGCGTGGCCAAAATGAGGCAAAGGACGGTGATGAGTCTCATGTCACAATCCTAGCCTGTTTCCCAAAAGGCGTGAAGCCCGCTCGCATCACAATTGCGTCACCGCATCACCTGCTCAATTGTGCTCGGGCATCAAGATTTCCCTTTTGCCGACATGATTTGCGGCGCTGACCAACCCGTTCTCTTCCATCTGCTCAACCAGCCGCGCAGCTTTGTTATAGCCGATCGCCAATTTCCGCTGAATGTAGCTGGTGGAACATTTGCGATCTTTCGCGACGATTTGGACGGCGGTGTCATAGAGCGCATCTTCTGAATCCGTATTACCGCCGAGCCCCAGCACCGCATCAATATCGCTTTCGGTCCCCTCGCTCGGACCCTCCAGAACTCCAGAAAGGTAATCTGGTGGGCCGAAAGTTTTGAGATGAGTGACCACATCTTCCACTTCTTCATCGGAACAGAAGGGTCCATGCACGCGCGTGACTTTGCCGCCACCGGCCATATAAAGCATATCACCCATGCCCAAAAGCTGCTCGGCGCCCATTTCGCCCAAAATGGTTCGGCTGTCGACCTTTGAGGTCACTTGAAAGGAGATCCGCGTTGGGAAGTTGGCTTTGATTGTCCCAGTGATCACATCCACAGAAGGACGCTGTGTGGCCATGATAATATGAATACCTGAGGCCCGCGCCATCTGCGCCAAACGTTGGATACAGGCTTCAATCTCCTTGCCCGCCACCATCATCAAATCGGCCATCTCATCGACCACAACAACGATATAGGGCAGCGTTTCTGGTTTGAATTTTTCGGTCTCAAACAGCGGCTCGCCCGTGCCTTCGTCAAAGCCTGTTTGCACCGTGCGGCTGAACATTTCACCCTTGGCCTGAGCATCTTTAACGCGGCTGTTATAGCCATCGATATTGCGCACGCCCATTTTTGACATCTTGCGATACCGCTCTTCCATCTCCCCGACAGTCCATTTCAACGCCACCACCGCCTTTTTAGGATCGGTGACAACTGGGCTGAGGAGATGAGGAATACCGTCATAGACGCTGAGTTCCAGCATTTTCGGATCAATCATGATCATCCGGCATTCTTCTGGCGTCAAACGATAGAGCAAAGATAGGATCATCGTGTTAATCGCAACAGATTTTCCCGAACCTGTGGTCCCAGCAATCAGCAAATGGGGCATTTTCGCGAGGTTTGCCACAATTGGCTCACCACCGATGTCTTTGCCAAGCGCGAGAGGTAGGCGCATATTCGCATCCCCAAAATCACGCGCAGACAAAATTTCACGCAAAACACACATCTCGCGGCTCTCATTGGGCAGCTCAATCCCGATGACCGAACGGCCTGGCACTGTGCTCACCCGCGCGGAGAGTGCGGACATAGAGCGCGCGATATCATCCGACAGACCGATCACACGGCTTGCTTTCAACCCGGGGGCTGGCTCCAATTCATACATCGTCACCACCGGTCCGGGGCGCACGCTGACGATCTCACCTTTGACGCCGTAGTCATCCAACACGCTTTCCAACATACGCGCATTGCTCTCCAGAGCATCGTCACTCAAGACATGCCGCTCAACCGAGGATGGGCTCATCAACAGGCTCAGAGGCGGTTTTACATAGGTTTGATCTGGAGTCTTGGGTTCCAGATCCAATGTTGGCTGTGCTTCGGAAATCGCCTGGCTGGACGGTTTGATTGGGCGTCGCACACCGTGTTGTACCACTTGCTTATGCGCAGCGGTAAGCGGGGGTTCAGCTACATAGTCAGATGGGATTGGGGCCGCAGGATGCTCCTCAAAAACCTCAGCTTGATCTTCCATAAAGGGTGCTTCTGGCGCAGGGTGCTGCAAGATTATCGGCTCGGGACCCGTGGGACGACCGGGTTTGGTGGTAACAATTGGAGTTTGGCCCTGTACGGCCATAGCCGCTTGCGGATCGCGCGCACGAATGGCCTCAACGATTTTTCCTCGAATACGATCCTGCATCGGATCCTCTGCCTCACCCAAAGGGCCCGGCAAAACTGGCGCTGTCGGAGATTGCGCCGGCTTCGGCTCAACCCCGCGCTTCAGAACCCGCGCAAAAAGTGATTTCGGCTGGGGCTGCCCTGGTAAAGCAGAACCCACAGGAGCATTCGGCATCGCAGGATTGGCTCTGATCACAGATGCCACGCGCGCTGTTTCACTTTGTGACATAGGATCCATAGTCGGATCGCTGCGTTCAGCAGCGCGGCGCTCTTGACGGCTGCGCATGCCGGTCCAGCCACGCGCCAGAACGTAAATCAAACCCAAGATAAGCCGGCTGCCCAGCAAGCTGATACCGCGAAAAAAGGTGTTTATCTCACGGAAGATTAACCCGGTCACATAGCCGCCCAGGATCACAACCAAAGTTCCCAATACAAGAGCCACAATATTTGCGCCCAAAGTCACCGATCCCGGTAGCAATTGCAAAATCATGAAGAGAACTGTGTCGCCAAACAAGCCGCCCATCGAAAAACTATGTGACCAACTGCTGATCGGTGTAAGCGTTGCGGCGTAAAGGGCACAAAGTGCCCAAAAGATTGGCGCATAGACCAAACGCATCAGCATACGTTCCGCACCAATATGCGCGATCAGCCTTAGACCCCATGCTGCGAATGTCAAAGGAATGCCCCAGCTGCCGAGCCCCATGATCTTGATCAAGGGCGCCGCGACAATGGCCCCAATCTGCCCAAGCCAATTTTTAATCTCAGGGCCACCAGCAGAAATCCAAGCCGAATCCTCGGGTGCATAGCTGGCCAAGGTCAGGGCAAAGGCCACGCCCACCGCCAATATAATCAGTCCGAGCGCTTCGACGCCCCGTCTTTCTAAGAAAGCCTGTGTCGCTGCGTCCAAAAACGGATCGCGTCCGCGGGTTGGATAAGCCATATGTACCTCAGCATCATTTATATAAGCAGTCGCGCAAAATAGTTAATCCGCGCTGCATTTCTTCTTTTGGAGCCACCAAAGCGACCCGAACATAGCCGGACCCAGGGTTCTGCTCATTTGCGATTTGCCCCAGATATGATCCTGGTAGCACCCGCAACCCCGTTTCGGTCCAAAGTTTCAATGCAGCGGCTTCGTCATCTTCGACGGGCAGCCACAAGAAAAACCCGGCGTCTGGCGAATTATAGGACTTAATTCCGGCAAAAATGCGATCCGCCGCTTCAAATTTGCCATAATATAGTTGCCGGTTGGCAACAACATGCGCCTCGTCTGACCATACTTTAGCAGAAACATGCTGGATAGGTCCAGCCACCGGACAGCCGGCATAGGCGCGCAGCCGTTTGATCCGAGAGATGTTTTTAGATCCCGACGCCACAAAACCCGAGCGCAGCCCCGGAAGGTTCGAGCGTTTCGACAAGGAATGAAAGGCAACCACCCGTTCAGGATCTGCCCCCATTTGCGCCGCCACCTGCAAAGCACCAGGTGGTGGGACAGTTCTGTAGATTTCACTATAACACTCATCGGCAAAAATTTTGAAATCATAAGTTTCCGCCAGCGTGAGCAATCGACTCCAATAGGTCTTCGACGCAACAACCCCTTGCGGATTAGAGGGTGAACAAAGAAAAAAGACAGACGTTTGGTTAAGCTCGTCGGGCGTCAATGCATCCAAATCCGGTAAAAATCCACTTTCTGCCCTCGCTGGCAAGTACACCGATTGCGCGCCGATCGCCATGGCCGCAACCGTATAGACCTGATAAAATGGATTTGGAATCAATATCTTGGATCCAGTTTGCCCCAGGGCCACCACCGCATTAAACAACCCTTCACGTGTGCCGTTGAGCACCATAACTTGGCTGTCCATATCCAAATCAATTGCATAACGACGCCGCAGGAAACCCGTGATTGCCTCGCGCAATTCCGGCGTGCCATTATTGTCAGGATAGCTGTTGAACCCCGCCATCGCCTCAACCAATGCCGGTCCAACCCAATCGGGGAATTTATGTTTTGGCTCACCGATGGTCATATTGATGACCGGACCACCCGGCGCATGGCCATCCAACAAATTGCGCAGACGCGGCCAAGTGGCGGTTGGCAAAGCATCAAAACGGGTGGGCATCATGAGGTTTCTCCTTTTGAGCTTAGGCGTAAGGTAGCTAGACGATCACTGCAAACCAAAACCATCGCTAAGCCAATGCATTTTCCACCGCAGCGCCCAATCTAAGGAGATGGTGCTCTTGCAGGGGCGGACAAACCATCATGAGACCGCATGACGGAACGCCCGTCGGAAGCGTCAAGGCGCAAGCGCCCATGAGATTCCCAATGCGGGTATTGCGCAGAGCCAGAAGGTTTTCTGCCACATAATAATCATGATCCCGTCCCAATCGTTCCATATTCGGCGGCAGGATCGGTGAGCTGGGCATCAAAACTGCGTCAAACTCTCGGGTTGCCGTGTAATAATCCCCGCGCAGCCTGTCTAGTTTTTGCCAAGCAGCAACATAATCTGGCGCTGAAACATCCGCTCCGCCACGAAACCGCATCAAGATCTCTTCATACATAAGGTCTGGATTGGCCTCTATTATATCTTTCCAAGTGCCATAAGCTTCAGCCGCGAATAGAACTCCTGAAAGTTCCAAAGCCTCTTGCACCTGCGGAATTTCAATCCGTTCAACCTTAGCACCCATCGCGCGCAGACGATCTATGGCCATGTCGAAAGCGGCGTGCGGTTCTGGGCGCAGTGCATCTAAAGCCACCGTGTCACAGATCGCGAACCGCCGCCCATCCAACGTGCTGTTGGTCAAATCCGCAGGCTTGCTGCCCTCGAGAACTGCAAGCGCCAAAGCCGCATCCTCAACCGAACGGCACAGCGGCCCAACCGTATCAAAACGCGCGCAAAGCGGAACCACCCCCTCCAAAGACAGGCGCCCGCTCGTGGTTTTCAAACCTACCAAATCATTCCAAGCCGCCGGGATTCTTACGGAACCTCCAGTGTCAGACCCGATCGCCAAGGCTGCCAAGCCAAAGGCAACAGACGCCGCCGCCCCAGACGACGATCCACCTGACACAGCGTCATGATCATTTACACAAGGCGGAGTCGCCGTTCGGGGATTATAACCCAAACCAGAAAAGGCCAATTCGGACAGATGCGTTTTCCCGAGGCAGACCAGCCCCAACTCCGTCGCGCAGCGCAGCACCTCGCAATCTTCGGACGGCATACGATTTTCGAGCAAAACACTGCCAGCTTCAGTCGCCACATGCGCGCTGTCAAACAGATCTTTCCAAGAGACAGGAACCCCATCGAGCGCAGACTTCTGTTGACCCAGTCGCGCCCGTTCAGACGCCGCCCGCGCCTCTGCCAAAGCTCGGTCATGCGTCACAATGGTGTAAATGCGCGATGTGAAGGGATGGGCATCGATCGCATCAAGAAAGGTCTGCGCTAGATCAACGGGGTCGATATCCCCCTTGGCAATTGCGCGGCCCAATGCTGCGGCACTCATGGTTAACCATCGTTGCATCTCTCATCCTCCTGCTTCAACGTCAGGCTAACGATGTCGCACCCCCTCGACAATATCCCTTTGCTGCCCCATGTCTTATCTATGGACTATGACGTTATCATCGCGGGCGGCGGGCTCAACGGCCTCACTTTGGCTTT